>CAIXKO010000611.1 GCA_903919925.1 uncultured Bacteroidota bacterium
AAGCCCTATCCGCGTCCGTTCCCATGCGGATCCGTTTTGCTGGGTTTCGACCGGAGAAACATCGAATTAACGGGCCACCGGCTCGATATATCCACCGGATTGTGTGAGGTGTTTTTCCTCACTCCCGACCGCCAAAATATCTGCTTGCAGGTAATGACCGACATGGCAGCTGACCGGCTGTGGATGCGGCTGGTGGACGAAAAGGGCCAACCCTGTAAAAACATTTTCGATAGGTTGCGGGTATTCATCGATCCTTCCACCCCGGCCGATTTTCCAAAAGCAAGAATTGAGGAGCAGCTGTCTAAGGGGACACTCTCTTTCCGCCAGATTCTTCCTTACTCCGAGCCCGACAAGTACGATCCGGCTGTGGGCCACCCCGGCGACCGGGCGTTCCGGCTGCTGGCGGCGGTAAACGGTGCCTTGGGCAAAACCTCCCGGATCAACTGGGACGGGAACCCGCAGGGGATGGCCCCGCTTGAGGGTGCCCTCCTGAACCGCAATACCTTTACCTGCTGCGTTACACTGGAGGAGGGCCTCAACACAGCAGTGGGTGCCGGCGATCCTGCCGGGAAATCTCCCACTCCGGAGAATTTTATGCGGGTAATCGAAAAAAATACGTCCACCTGGGCGGACTACTGGAACCTATCGGGCGTAATCCTTGGTGATTCCCTCCTGGAAAGCGTATGGTACCGGAACCTCTACTTTATGAATTGTGCCGCACGTGAGGGGGTAAATCCTCCCGGCCTTTTCGCCAACTGGAACTACAACCAGATTGGCACTGCATGGCACGGCGATTATCACATGAATTACAATACGCAGCAACCTTTCTGGGCCACTTTTTCCAGCAATCACCTGGAGAAAAACCTGCCGTACGTGAATCTGGTCGAACGTTTGATGGACGTTTCCACCCGCTGGGCCAGGGAATACTACGGCCTGCCGGGAGCATATTTCCCGCATTCCGCCTATCCGGTTAAGATGACCATGAATCCCTATCCGGTTCCCACCTGGGGATGGGAAGTGTTTGAAACGCCCTGGACCGTGCAGGGTCTTTGGTGGCACTACCTCTATTCCGGCGACCAGAAGTATCTGAAAGAGAGGGGATACACACCCATCCGTGCGGCTGTGGAATTTTTGGTGGCTTACATGAAACGGCCCGAAGCACGCGGTGCGCAGTGGAACGACAATAAGTATCATATCTTCCCATCGGTGCCCCCGGAGCTTTACGGTTTGCGACCCGGATTCAAATATAATTACGATACCAACGCCGATCTGTCCCTCACTAAATTCATCTTCAAGGCTTTCCAGGAAGCAACGCGGGTACTTGGGCTGGAAGAAAAAGAGAAAGCTCTGCTTACCGATATCGGAGACATTCTGGCCAATTATCCAGATTACCCGGTTGCCCGGTCGGAAAAATACGGAAAGGTAATGGTATCGGTGCCCGAAGAGCATGACCAGGTGGTTTACAATCTGGCCAACGCCCTGTTCACGGTATTTCCCGGTGAGGACCACGGACTCCGTTCCGACCCCATAACCATGCAGTTACTTAAGAATTCGTTCCTCAACCAGCAGAACGAGGGGGGTAATGATCTGGTTATGCTTAACCTACAGGCTGCCCGTATAGGAATGCTCGATCTGGAACGGTTCAAGCGCCAGATCAACTACTGCCTGTTACCCAACGGCACCGCCACACTGATGGTACTCCAGGTTCATGGTCGCTATGACGATACTACCCCCTACGATTTTATGGCACGGATGGGCATCTGGTTCGAAAACTTTGGATTACCGGCGGTGGTAAACGAATGCCTGATGCAGAGCTGGGACGGCACCATCCGGCTCTTTCCCAACTGGCCAAAGGACAAGGATGCCACTTTCCAGGACCTCCGGGCGGCCGGTGCTTTTCTGGTCAGCGCAAGTCAGGTGGGTGGCAGAATTGGCGAGATCAGGATCAAATGTGAAGCGGGCGGCCAGCTAAACCTCCTGCTTCCCTGGGGAACCGGCGCAACCGTGCAAACGGAACGCGAAACCCTGCGTGTGGATAAGAACTTCATTAGCATGCAAACGAAGGTGGGGCAGGTTGTGGTTATCCGGCGCTGACACCTATCGTACCCGAAGACCGGGGTTAGTAATGAGCCCAAAGGAACCGTTTGTACAAATAGTTAACCTGATCAAACGATAATCATCTGCATTAGGTAACTACTTGCATCACAGCTTGCTTTTGGCTCTTTATTAACCCCGGGATTCATCCTGCGGCTTTTCACCCAGCTTAGCGGTCCACACCTCCCCTCTCACATATACGGTGCTTAAGCCATCTGATCACAAGATCGGCCGGTGCTGAGGTGGTTCGGGTCTTTCCACCCCTGCTATTCCTTTTGGCCTGCCCTTATTTCACCGCCAACCTTTTGATTATATGCGTATTCAATGATCCGTAAGGTATCATTGTGCTGACTGCAGTATAATTTGATCCAGCCATATAAATATGCCTTATCTTTCAGTAATCGTATTCCAAGATATTTATTCCCCTGGCCTTTAAACTGCCCAGCCTCTCCAAAAGTTCCTAAAACACAGGTTGAACCGGTCCAATTTCCCAAGCTGTTTATGGTGTAATTCGCATCTATGGCATCCGCATATTGATACGTGGAATTATCAAGAATATGTAAATTATCAGGCAAAACCCGTACTGCCAAAGAATCAAAAGACAATGGTAACTTATTGATATTAAATAAATTCAAATCAATAATCTCAAAACCTAAATCGAATACTTTATCACTATCCAAATCAAACAACTTGCTCCCCGTAGAAATAACCTGGGCATTAATCTTTCCGGTTAAAATACTATCCAGATGCATGGAAATTTCATCTGTTTTTCCGGCTATTGATTTAACATCCCGTAAAACTACAAACTGTTTATTTACCGCAGAATAATAGATGCCATTGCTGCCTTTATCATCATTTTTTAAACAACCTGCCAGTCCCACAATACAAACTATCAACAAAACCCCAATTGTTTTTCTCATTATTCCAGCATTAATATTCAATCAAACGCACATTCCCACTCATTATTATCCAGTTTTTCCACACCCTCACACCCTCACATCCTCACATCCTCACTTCCTCACTTCCTCACCTCCTCACCTCCTCACTATCTTTTCCCCCACTCCACATTCTCCTCCTTCCCCAACACATAACTCAACTCCCCACCTTTAACTATTTCGCTGAAATATATCCACGATTTATTTAATGGTTTTCCATTTAAACTGGCACTTTGTATATAAATATTTTCCGGTGAACTATTTTTTGCCGTAATAATAAATTCTTTTCCCTGGTAATATTTGGGGTCAAGTGTAATGGTGATTTTGCTGAACAGTGGTGCCGTAAGTTCCACCTTTGAACTATCGGTTACCCCGCCATTCATCTCAAACAGGCCCATGGCGGTGATCACAAACCAGCCGCCCATCTGACCTTCATCCTCATCGCCCTCCCAGCCATGGTAAGGAGTATCGCCATAATATGAATTCAAAATTGCACGGGTATACTTTTGAGTCAGCCAGGGCTTTCCCGAGTAATTAAAAAGCCAGGAAGCCTGCAAATTAACTTCATTTCCCTGATTAATGTAATACTCTGATACCCTCGATTGTACCCGATCGAGCGCATGGGCCGCAAACTTAAACTTTTCCGATTTCTGAAATCCCTCCTCCAATCGTTTATTGAACAGATCCTTACCCATTAAATCCACCACCGCAGGGATATCGTGGGGAACGTAAAAACTATATTGCCAGGCATTTCCCTCGCTCCACAGCTCACCCGAAAACAGGTTGTTATCAGTTTTCCAGTTGCCTTTCCTGTCGCGGGGCATCTGCCATTTCACCTCGCGGTTAAATTGATTTTTCCAGTTGCCCGATCGCTTGAGAAAAAACTGGTAATCCTCTGTTTTCCCAAGCGCTTTTGCCATTTGGGCGGTATAGAAATCAGCAAATGAATAATCCAGCGTACGTGAGGAGCGGCGTGATACATCCCACGGAACATATCCCAGGCTATCATAAACATTTAGCCATTCCATGCCCACATTGCCCGATTTTTCCAGTGTTTTCCCTTGCTCGGTGGCATTGTGATGAATGGCTTCCCAAAGCTGGTTCACATCGTAATCCCGAATGCCTTTTTGAAAGGCCGATATCATCAGGGCAAACTCGTGGGTAACGCCCATCACACGGGTGTGCTCCAGTCCGGTGGGACCGTTATTGGTCCAGCCGGTGTATTTAAAAAGTTCCAGTTGCGTGTTCACCCAGTTATTCATGATATTGGGCGCAATGAGGGCCAGGATGGTATTAAAATTCCAGTAGCTGTTCCAGAAAGCATCGCCTCCGTAAATTTCCGTACCCTTTGGCAGCTGCCGGATTTCCTCAAAAGGATCGCAATACCTGCCATCGGCATCGCTCCAGGTTTGTTTGGCAAAACTGCGGTAAAAATTGGTGTAAAATTTCTTCTGATCAGTAGCCCTGCCCTCCACTTTGATTTTAGAAAGCAGATCGTTCCACTGCTTGCGTGCCGCTTTGGCTACCTGGTCAAAATCCCAACCAAAACCATCCAGTTCTGCCTTGAGATTATTACGTGCTCCATTCAAATCCACCAATGAAATCCCTACCTTGAGCATCACCGGCTCACCTGCTTTTGTGCCATAATTTACAAACGCGGCCACATCGCCGGAACCGGCTACCGATGAAGTATTTTCAATAATGGAATCGTTTATCCATCCGCCCATGCTTATAAATGGATTGCTGAATTGTATGGAGAAAAACAGCTTGTACTCCATGTTTTTGGTAGCCGGAACAATGGTATTGGCGTAACCCTCAATCAATGTATCACTTACCCGATCAATGCGGGCATCCAATATCTCTGCCTGATCCTCGGCCGGGAAAAGCAAATCAAGAATTATCCGTGCATCACACTGTTTATCAAAGGTGTACCGATGAAATCCACAGCGCGTGGTGGCCGTCATCTCGGCCTTGCAGGAAGCATCGTACAAAAAACAAGAATAATACCCGGGCCAGGCCTTTTCGGTTTCCTTTTCAATGCGCGAGTGGTACCCGGCACTACCGCCTTTGTAAGGCCTGTCGGGAGCACCATCATCCTTGGTAAAATCCTGATTGGCAGGCATGATACGCAAACCCGACATGGTCCAGGCATGAATGTGACTAAAGCCCGACACATTCATCATGGAGTACTCATAACCTCCCATCCAGCCCGCTGCCTGATTATCGGGACCCAGCTGTACCATACCGTAAGGCACTGTGGCATAAGGGCCCAGCATCCAGCGCGAATTGGAGGTCCCGGTAAACACATCAACATAATCCACCGGATCCTTTAACCGGGTTGCCGTATCGGTACAACCTGCCAGCAGTGCAATGCCGATAGCAAAAAGTAAATTTTTCATCTGTTTGGCCTGTTTTCTAAGTGGCTATCATTTTTTGCTCATCGAGGGCGGAGCGTCTTCCGGCTTGCTGCCCCATTTCTTGTTGGGCTCAGGCCCCATCTCAAAAATCAGGGTACCCCCATCGGTGATTTCCCGCTGCGAGAGCCAGGTTTTACTGAATGGTTTGCCATTTAAAGTGGCAGACTGAATATATTTATTCTGCTGAGAATTTTTTTGAGCCATAATCGTAAACAAATTCCCATTTCCGGTATCCATAACGACCTTGCCAAATAATGGGCTCCCAATAGAATAACACGGATTTCCAGGCGTTACCGGGTAAAATCCCATAGCGCTCAAAACATACCATGATGAGAGCGACCCCATATCTTCGTTTCCACAAATCCCTCCGGGTCCTGATCGGTATAATTCTTCGCAAACCTGCCTTGCCCTTTCCTGGGTTTTCCAGGGCTCGCCGGCATAATTATACAGGTAGGCAACATGATGCGATGGCTGATTGCCATGAACATATTGCCCAATTGTTCCTACTACTCCCACATATTTTGGCGGGGTAATATTGGGGCTCATATTAAAAAAAGTATCCAATTTATCGGTAAAGGCCTTGTTACTGCCAAATAGATTAATAAGACCTTGAATATCATGCTGTACCGACCATATATATTGCCACGCATTTGATTCCGTATAATATCGGTTTGGGCGCCTGCCAACCAAAAGAGGATCAAAATACCGGTAATAGGAATGGTCACCTTCCTTTACAATTTCCTGCTCGCGGCCGTTCAATTCCTCCAGCCAGGTACCATCCGCCTTTTTGGGCCGCATAAACTGTGTTTGGGCATCCCATACATTCCGGTAATTGGCCGCTCGTTTCATAAACAGCTCATAATCCTTTGATTCACCAAGCTCTTTGGCTAACTGGGCGATGCACCAATCGTCATAAGCCAGTTCCATGGTATTAGGCACTGATTCCGTAACCTTATCAACCGGGGTGTAACCCAGCTCTTTATAATATTTAAGTCCCGATCGTCCCGCGTAACGGGGAACAGGCAGCTGCGGCTCCTCCAGCGCCTTTTTCCGCATGGCCTGATAAAGGAATTTCACATCATAATCGCGATAACCTTTCAGGTACGCGTCCACAATAACCGGAATCAGATGGTCGCCCACCATGGTTTCGCCAAAAATATTGAGAAAATGCTGCGCCGGCAACCATCCATAATCTCTGGTTTTAGCCTCAATTGATCGGATAAAATCATTAACATGGTCAGGAGCAATAAGAGTTAAAAGCGGATGTTGCGATCGGTAAGTATCCCAGCATGAGAACGATCCGTAAAAATCAAAACCCTTTGCTTCGTGCACTTTCTTATCGGGACCAAAATACTTTCCATCCACATCCTGCGCAATATACTGAGCAAGCAGCGAGTGATACATCGCGGTATAAAAAATCGTTTTCTGATCATCTGTTGCTCCATCAATATTAATGCGCGAGAGTTCCTTCTTCCAAATCCCACGAGCCTCACTCCGTATCCTATCAAAATCCCAGTGCGGAACCTCTTCATTCAAATTCTTGCGCGCCCCTTCGATACTGGTGTAAGAAATGCCCACTTTTACCAGGATTTGCTCATTCTCCGAAGTTTTAAAGGTTACAAAAGCACCAATATTCTTACCGGTTTCCCCATTCTTATACGGCCAATAACTACCACCCGATTCGGGCGTTTTGTACTCATTATCGAAGGTTCCGTAATAATGGAACTTTTTACTGAATTCGGCTACAAAATAAACTTTACCCAATCCGGCACATTTTATTCCTTCGATGCGGTTATTATTAATAATTTTTAATTCCGATAATTCTTCTGATGTATTGTTTCCGATTTGATGGCCCAGATCCAGAATGATTTTTGAATTATCGGATTTTGGAAAGGTATACCGATGAAAACCGACCCTTTTTGTTGATGTCAACTCTGCATTTATTCCAAAATCCCTGAGTATTACCGAGTAGTATCCGGGGGTAGCCACCTCATCGGCATGGTCAAACCGCGACCGGTACCCATCGTCGGGATTATCCAGTGGCCCGGGCGAAATCTGAAGTTTATTGCCGGCAGTTGGCATGAGTAAAACATCCCCGCCGTTTACCATTCCGGTCCCACTCCAATGGGTGTGACTGAATCCCATGATCGAGCTTTCGGAATAAATATACCCGGCAGCAAAAGTCCAACCCTGCGTGTTCATATCGGGACTCAGATGCACCATGGCATACGGCAGTGCCGCCCCCGGAAAAGTATGTCCAAAAAAATCGGTTCCAATAAACGGATCCACAAAATCAACCGGCTCTTTAGATTGAGCATTAACCGGGGTATGCGTTCCTATTCCGCTCAAAAAAGCCAGCAGGAACATACGGACATTTAAAATCCTCATTATCCTATTTTTTTATTTTAAATGAGTCAATAACCTTTTCCTCAAAATTAATTGCTTTAAATGTCAATTCATTACCATTTATCTGCAAATACTGATAAAGATGACCATCCGTATTCCGGTATGCGGCATAAGGTTCATCGCTGATTTCGTGCCTCTTAGTTGGAATTCCTACCGAGATAACGTACGCTGTTCCATCGTTATACGACGATACCACCTGGCCGCCCTTCATGGGTTTTGATCGCATATAATAATGGATATGACCGCACATAACCATATCAACATGATATTTATCGAACACTGGTACCCAGGCTTTCTGAATATTTACATAAGGCTCCTCCCAATTATAAGGAGGAAAATGAAACATGGCAAATTTCCATACCGCATCTGTATTAGCCAATTGCGATTCGATCCAGGCCGACTGCGCCTCAATTGGGGCGGTGGCATCAATCATCATAAATAATGCATTTTTATAACTGAACGACCAGGTGTGCTCCAACTCAACGCCTTGGGGGCCGTTTTTCGGGTAGCTGAAAAGTTCCTGATACATCAGGGCTCCCAGCCCGCTGCGGTTATCGTGATTTCCAAGCGCCGCCATCAATGGTTTCCGGCTGATCACCTCTTTGGAATAATCAAAAAGATCATCCCATTGCTCGCGATTCAGCCCATCGCTCACCAAATCACCGGCAATGGAATAAAATGCAGCATCGGGGTGCGATTTTTCGGCCTTATTAATTAATTCCCCGAATTTGGGCGAATGATGGGTATCGCCAAACCA
>CAIXKO010000612.1 GCA_903919925.1 uncultured Bacteroidota bacterium
ATCGTGTGCACTGGTTGCCGAGGTTGCTGCATGGGCGAAAGATCAGGGTTTAACGCTTTTGGATCTGTTGGAATCGATTTATGTAAAATATGGTTTATACAAAGAGCATTTGATTTCGATAGTCAGAAAAGGCAAATCAGGGATTGAGCAGATTGAAGCCATGATGGAAAGATTCCGTAGCCAGCCACCTGAATCCTTGGGAGGATCGGATGTGGTGATGATGCATGATTTTTTAAAGGGGCAGTCGTATGATCTGATTTCACAATTGAGGTATGATATTAATCTACCGAAATCAAATGTTCTCCAGTTTGTTACCGCAAACGGTTCCATCATATCGGCACGACCCTCGGGCACAGAGCCCAAGATTAAGTTTTATTTCAGTGTCCGCACGCGGGTGGAAAGTAAATCGCAGCTTGAGCAGGCTGAAATGGAGTTGGATGAAAGGATCAAGCAGTTGGTTTCGGGTATGAAACTGGAGAATTAAGGTAATCAGATGAGAACATACAGAAAGGAGTTGTGGTTCCACTCAGCCAAACGGCGTGAGATGATCAACATTACCGCTACAGTGGAGGATTGTTTGCGTGAAAGCGGGATCATGGAAGGGTTGCTGTTGTGCAATGCGATGCACATCACGTCATCTGTTTTCATCAATGATGATGAGGCAGGACTACACCAGGACATGGAGAAATGGCTTGAAGGACTGGCCCCGGAGAAGCCTTACAGCCAATACCGGCACAACTCTTTTGAAGACAATGCCGATGCCCATTTGAAGCGTACGATTATGGGGAGGGAGGTTGTTGTTGCTGTGACTGGCGGCAGGCTGGATTTTGGTCCCTGGGAGCAGATTTTCTATGGGGAATTCGATGGTAAGCGAGCCAAACGGGTGTTAGTCAAGATTATTGGTGCGTAGAGACGGCGAAATGTCGTTCTCTACGTTGTTGGGTCGAGGAATTCAGGTCTGAAATTAACCAGAAAGACTTTTTCAGTAGCGCGGGTGATAGCGGTATAGAGCCAACGGTAATACTCCCGGTTGAGATTTTCTTCTGTTTGCCATCCCTGATCGATATATACATGCTTCCACTGCCCCCCCTGAGCCTTATGACAAGTAATGGCATAAGCGAACTTGATTTGTAGTGCATTGTAAAACGGATCCTCCCGGATAGCATCAGCTTTATGCTTTTTGCCTTTCATATGCTGATAATCCTCCGATACTGCCGAAAAGAAATTACGGTTGCGGTCCTTGTCCAATGCAGGACCATCGGAATAGAGCGTATCGAGCATGGTTTTTGCCTCGAACTCCATAACACGGTAATCGGTAAAGCGGACCAGGAGGTCGCGGAAATCAAAACCGTATAATTCTTTGGTCCCCCTAACCCGGCTAACCTCCAGGATATCGCCGTTCGCGATAAAATCAACTTCCTCCGAATCTTTTAACCAGTGGTAATTATTCTTTACCACCATCACCAGATCGCCCATCCGGATATCCTCATCATAATGAAGAATCATGCTGCGGACACCTTTATTATATCGGTTAGCGAGTTTATTTGACCGGCACAGGATAATTGTTTCCTCTTGTCCAACGCTATTGTAGCTGGATTCCAGGTGATCGATCAGGTTTTCACCGGTAAGATTTATAAAGTCCGGAAATTTTTCAGTTACCAAACCTGGAACGCTTTTTACATCCGGACTGATTTTCTTTCGCAGTTTGGTTGCATTAAACAGAATTCCTGAGTCCTCGGTTTGGCGGACTACTTCATCGAGACGATACTCATCGACCGGAAAGCCATATCGCTCCAGGTATTTAGGATCTAACCCATCGCTTTGGTCAAACCCAACCGGAGGCAACTGTGCATCGTCACCAATAAGAATCAATTTGCAGCCATTTCCACTGAATACGTATGAAATAAGGTCATCGAGAAGTCGTCCGCTTCCAAAGACAGATAATTCCAGTGACTGGTTTGAGATCATTGAAGCCTCGTCCACAATAAAGATGGTGTTCCGATGGAGATTGCGATCGAGACTGAATTCAGCGAATCCGTCGATTACTGTTTTTTGACGATAGATTTTCTTATGAATCGTGTAAGCCGCGGCTCCGGAATAGTGAGAAAGAACTTTTGCTGCCCGCCCGGTAGGGGCTAATAATACGGATCGGTACCGGAAATTCACGAGGCTCCTGACCAACGATGCAACCAGTGAAGTTTTTCCGGTTCCCGCATACCCCTTAATCAGAAAAATACGATCATTGGGAGTAAAAAGATACCCTCCCAGTGCATCGATAATTATTTCCTGACCAGTGGTTGGGACGTGGCCCAGGTTCTGTGTGATAAGTTTTCGAACCTCTTCAACAAACATAAGGCAGAAAAATTCGTAAGTACGTTCTCTTGTTCCGAAATTAGTTTTAAATTTGCGTTCAAACTTAAACAAATCCGAGCAAATGAAAACGGTTAAATACATTGTTCAAATAGTACTTGGTGTTTTGGCCATAATTCTCACTTATCTGATTTATAGTGGAATAATGAAGCCAATCAACTTCGAAAAAGAGAGACTGGGACGTTACGAGATCGTCATTGAAAGGCTTAAGGACATCCGGACAGCTGAAGTAGCTTTCAAATCAGTGTATCAGAAATACACCGGAAGCTTTGATAGCCTGATCAATTTCGTAAAATACGATTCCTTCCCGGTTGAATTTAAAGAAGGATCGCTTGATGACTCGATTGCAGTAGCCAAGGGTCTGATTAAGAGATACATTCAGTACGTACCAGTAAGGGATTCCATTTTCCCAAAAGGTTACCATTATGATTCCTTACGGTATATTCCGCATACTGCCGGTGTTCAATTTGATCTGAAAGCCGGTTATATTGTAACGGGATCAAAAGTTACTGTGCAGGTTTTTGAGGCCAACGCATTGAATTTCGACATTTTGAATGGGATGAACCGTCAATTGATTGTAAACCGGAATGACCTCGCAAAAGATTTTAAGGGACTTAGGGTTGGCAGCATCAAGGAAGCCAACAATAATGCTGGAAACTGGGAATAGTTCACTCAACTGATTTAAGCAAAGGCTTCACTAAATAAGTTTAGTGAAGCTTTTTTTTGCCCGATGAGATTCTTTATTTTTAAGGAATGAGAAACATTGCAATAATCGATGAAACCTTTGACGGGGAGCTCACCCCGGCCTATCACTTATCCATCCGGTACTCTGATCAATTTTGTTCGTTTGCGATCATGGATGGATCAAGGTTGAAGTTTATCGCATATAAAA
>CAIXKO010000613.1 GCA_903919925.1 uncultured Bacteroidota bacterium
CGTGTCACGCGTCACGCGTTTCGTGTCACGATATCTTAATGCCGAGTTCCTTCAATTGCTCCTCGTCGAGGTTCGATGGTGAATCCTGCATAACATCCCGTCCCTGATTATTTTTCGGGAAGGCGATCACGTCGCGGATGGAGTTGAGTCCGGCAAAGAGCGATACCCAGCGGTCGAAGCCGAAAGCGATACCACCATGCGGGGGAGCACCATATTTAAAGGCGTTCATCAGGAATCCAAACCGGTATTCGGCCTGCTCATCGGTAAATCCGAGGACCTCAAACATTTTCTTCTGCAGACCGGCATCATGTATACGGATAGATCCGCCACCGATCTCGATGCCATTGATTACCAAGTCATAAGCATTGGCGTGGACCTGGCCCGGATCGATATCCAGCATCGGAATATCCTCCGGTTTTGGTGCGGTAAAGGGGTGATGCATGGCGTAGAACCGTGCAGTTTCCTCGTCCCACTCCACCAGCGGAAAATCGACCACCCAGAGCGGTACATATTTATTCTTATCCATCAGGTTCAGCTGGCGGCCCATCTCCAGACGCAGTTCGCCGAGTGCCTTCAGGGTTTTGTCGCGCTTGCCGGCGAGGATCAGCAGGAGGTCGCCGGGTTTGGCGCCGGTAACCTCAGCCCATCCCTGCAGTGCGGCTGCATCGAAAAACTTATCGACGGACGACTTGATCGTTCCGTCCATATTAAATTTTACATAGATGAGCCCCTTGGCTCCGATCTGTGGTTTTTTCACGAAATCGGTGAGCTCGTCGAGTTGTTTCCGGGTGTACTCGGCGCATCCCGCTGCGATAATTCCGCCGATGTATTCGGACTCGTCGAACGCGGGGAAACCGGTGGAATCGAAACGCGTGACGCGTGACGCGTGACCCGGAAGAAGACTCTCTTCGGGGTTTCGTGTCACGTGTTTCGTGTCACGTGTCACGAGTTCTTTGATCTTCATCCCGAATCTCAGGTCCGGCTTATCCGACCCGTATTCAGACATGGCCTGCTCCCAAGGCAACTTGAGGAACGATCCTTCAAACTGAACCTGGAGGACCTCATTAAAAAGATGCTTGGTGAGTCCTTCGAATACTTCGAGGATATCTTGCTGTTCCACGAAGGCCATTTCGCAGTCGATCTGGGTGAATTCGGGCTGACGGTCGGCGCGGAGATCCTCATCGCGGAAGCATTTTACGATCTGCATATAACGGTCGTAACCCGATACCATCAGAAGTTGCTTGAACATCTGGGGCGATTGGGGAAGGGCATAAAACTGACCCTGGTTCATCCGGCTGGGGACCACGAAATCGCGTGCGCCTTCGGGGGTCGATTTTATCATTACCGGGGTTTCCACCTCGATGAATCCCTGAAGATCAAGATAATGGCGAACGCTCTGGGCCATGCGGTGGCGGAGCATCAGGTTACGCTGCAGGGGCGCGCGGCGCATATCGAGATAGCGGTATTTCATGCGCAGCTCATCGCCGCCATCGGAATTTTCCTCGATAGTAAATGGCGGGGTTTCGGCAGCGTTTAATATCTCAATAGAATCAACATGTATTTCGATATCGCCTGTCGGCATATTTGGATTCTTGTTGCTTCGTTCGGCGACGATTCCGGTGGCGCGGACCACGAATTCGCGGCCAAGTTTCTGAGCCAGTTTAAATTGTTCCGGGTTGGTTTCCATGTTGAAAACCAGCTGGGTAATTCCGTACCGGTCGCGCAAGTCGACGAATGTCATTCCGCCGAATTCACGCATTTTCTGGACCCATCCGGAGAGGGTAACTGTTTGGCCGGCATGGGATAGCCGGAGTTCGCCGCAGGTATTTGTTCTGTACATTTTTGATCAGTTTCTGTCGGGCAAATGTAATAGAAAGGGATGGATTTTGCACGTTGAAAGAATGGGTTTCAGGTGTCGGGTTTCGGGTATCAGGTTTAAGAATCGAAGGAGAAGATCGGGGGACGGGGAACACGGATTAAAACCTATTCCTTCCCCTGAGCCTTGCGCCTTGAGCCTTCACTTCCCTCGGGGATTCCGGTGATGCTTAGTGTTTTTTCAACTTCGTTAAAGAATCTCTGCTGGACTCAGTATCTTTGAGTGATCAGAGGAATAACTTCAGATAGAGTTGATTGAACGACAACCATTTGAGAATATGTCAAAGAAGACCAACCAACCGGCACCGAATAACAGCTTTACCGAAATTCTGCTTTATACCACTCCAGGCGGTAAGGTGAAAGTTGAGATATTCCTGCGTGACGAGAACATCTGGCTGACGCAGGAAAAAATATCCCTTTTGTTTGGGGTGCAGCGACCCGCTATTACGAAGCACCTGAAAAACATTTTTGAATGCAAGGAGCTAAATGAAGCGGCAGTTAGTTCCATTTTGGAACATACTGCAGAGGATGGTAAATCGTACAAAACGAAATTTTATAATCTTGACGCTATCATCTCTATAGGTTACCGGGTAAATTCCACCCAGGCCACCCATTTCCGCATCTGGTCAACCGAACGTTTGAAGGAATACATCATCAAAGGATTTACTATGGATGATGAACGGCTCAAGAATCCCAATACTCTTTTCGGGAAGGATTATTTTGAGGAGCAACTCGCACGTATCCGGGATATCCGCTCCAGCGAACGCCGTTTTTATCAAAAAATCACCGATATCTATTCTCAGTGCAGGCAAACAACCACAAATTAATGTACATGAACGATTGGATTGCCCGGCTCGATTCTTTTTTGAAATTTAACGAGCAGGATATTCTGACCAACCCAGGCAAGGTGACAGCCGAAATTGCTAAATCATTCGCCGAAAACGAATTTGAAAAATACCGGGTGGTCCAGGATCGCATGTTGGAAAGTGACTTTGATCAGGAAGTCAAAAGGCTAAAGTCTTGATCCTGACCATTCAAAATTCAGCATTGGCCTTCGAATCTCGACTTTCTGACTTTTAAGAATAACCACGGAGAAACGGAGGACACGGAGAAACACGGAGTTTGGTTAAAGATTGGAACCCGGTAGTTTGGATAATTTGGTATTGAGATGCACGGATTAAAACCTATTCCTTCCCCTGAGCCTTGCGCCCTGAGCCTTCTCTTTTGCCTTTATATTCTGGCTTGAAATTTCCGGTTTTCAGTTCGATTGCCACCAGACTTTGCAATCTCCGATGGTATAGTAACAGGTCAATAAAAAACTCCTCATCCTCCACCACAAGTCTGTATTGATGACCGATAAAGC
>CAIXKO010000614.1 GCA_903919925.1 uncultured Bacteroidota bacterium
GGATATTGCTCAATCTCGATCCGGCTGTGCGGTTTGTTACCGGATCGGTATCAACCTACTTTGTACCTGAATACGCCAATTTGAATTCTGTATCTTTTGATATGCATGATAGTCTGCATGTTACAGCGATCAAATATCATGGCCTACCAATAAATTCATATATTCATCAAAACAACCGTCTGCTCATACAACTCCCACTACAACCGAAATCCGCCAAAAATCAGCCGGTGGCGCCACCTTTGGATTCAATTATAATTGATTACCAAGGCATTCCCGTTGAAGATGGTGAGGGATCGTTTGCTATGTCAAAACATGACAGCACACCTATATTATATACACTATCGGAACCTTATGGAGCAAAGGACTGGTGGCCTTGCAGTCAGGACCTTAATGATAAAATCGATTCCGTTCATCTGGTCATAACGGTTCCGCCGGGTAACCGTGCTGCCGCCAATGGGATTCTTATTTCGGAAAAGCATTACGCTGACCGGAGTATTTATCAATGGAAACACAAGCATCCTATTGCCGCTTACCTGATTGGGGTATCGGTTACAAATTATGCCGTTTATTCGGATTACGTCCCGCTCGAAACCGGAGATTCCATCGAGATATTGAACTATGTTTATCCCGAAACATTAGCTGAAACCCGGGCTCAAACTCCGCTGATCATCAATCCTTTTAAATTGTATAATCAATTATTTGGTCTATACCCATTTGCAGATGAGCGGTATGGCCATGCACAGTGGAACTGGGGCGGTGGAATGGAGAATCAAACGATGAGCTTTATGGGCAGTTTTGGTTACGATTTGCTTGCTCATGAACTTGGTCATCAGTGGTTTGGCGATTTTATTACCTGCGGATCCTGGAGAGATATCTGGCTGAATGAAGGATTTGCAACCTACATGGTGGGCTTGTGCTATGAAAAAGATCAGGAGGGAATATACTGGGAGCCTTTTAAACGGCTTACTATCAATAGAATATTAAAAAATCCCGGTGGATCGGTCTATTGTTATGATACCACCAGCGTGGACCGCATATTTGATGCCCGCCTCTCGTACAGCAAAGGGGCAATGGTACTTCATATGCTGCGATGGGAAATGGGCGACGAAAAGTTCTTTCGTGCACTAAACAATTATCTGTACGATCCAAAACTGGCAAACGGGTATGCAACTACCAGCGATCTGATGCGCCATGTTGAAGTGGTGGATAAAGCTTATACTGAGTTTTTTAATGATTGGGTGTTTGGTCAGGGTTATCCCACCTACCAAATCATTTACCGGATGAAAGATAATAATGAAGTGGAACTTGAGATCTCACAGCAGCAAAGTGACCCATCAGTCAGTTTTTTTGAGATGGATTTGCCGGTAAGAATTTATGGGAATGGAGGCCAGGTAGCTGACTATCGCCTGCAACACGCTTACAACGGACAACTTTTCCAGGTTAATCCCGGATTTAGCGTCGATTCCGTTAAATTCGATCCCGACAGGTGGATTTGTACTGCAAATCCTATTGTGTTAAATGTTTCTGAAATCCCAATTGATCAGCAGGTAAAATTCTATCCGAATCCGGTTTCCGATCAGCTGACCATTGAAATGGTTCTTCCCATTGATGGATCATTTATCCGGGTGTTCAATAACAGGGGCCAGTTAATGGGTGAATACAGAACTTCCTACAATTTCTCCCGGATCCAAATACCCATGAAAACCTTTCCAAAAGGGACCTATACAGTAGAAGTTGAGGGACTCAAGTCAGTTAAGGTGGTAAAGAACTGATTCCGGAACCGGACTGCAAAATTCAATCATAGCCTGATACTCTTTTTCATTACTTTTGCGGAAAATTCACAGCTATGTTTTCAGGAATTGTTGAAGAAACTGCAAAAGTGGTTAGCTTGGTTAAGGATCAGGAGAACCTGCATATTACCATGACATGCTCATTTGCAGATGAGCTCAAAATAGATCAGAGCGTTTCGCACAATGGCGTATGCCTCACCGTGGTAAAAAAGGAAAATAACACTTATACCGTAACCGCTATCCGTGAAACACTCGATAAATCAAACCTTGGACTCCTGGTGGTTGGCGATGAGGTTAACCTGGAGCGAAGCATGCGGATGGATGGGCGGCTCGACGGGCATATTGTTCAGGGGCATGTTGATCAAACTGCTACCTGCACCCTGGTTGATGAAGCTGACGGGAGCTGGTATTATACTTTTGAATTTGAACCTATTAAAGATCAGCCCGGATATCTGGTGGTGGAAAAAGGATCGGTATGTGTTAACGGGGTCAGCCTTACCGTGGTTAATGCACGAAATAATAGTTTTCAGGTTGCCATCATTCCCTTCACCCACCAGGTTACCAATTTTCATTGTTTTACGCCCGGATCCATTGTTAACCTCGAGTTTGACATCCTCGGCAAATACATCGCCCGAATCCTCCAAGCCCAAGGTCTAGTCTAACCTTCACCCTTACTTTACCCTCTACCCTTTACCATTCACCCTTTTTAAATATATTTGTGCACTTTTTTTTAAAGCAATGTTACTGTGAATAAGAAGTTTCCCGAATACAAGCAGCTCGATCTTCCGGCTATCAATCAGGAGATATGGGATTATTGGCTGAAAAACGATACTTTCCATAAAAGCCTCGAGATACGTGAAGGTTATCCTGACTATGTATTCTATGAAGGGCCTCCCTCAGCCAATGGTTTGCCAGGCATTCATCATGTGATGGCCCGTGCTATAAAGGATATTTTCTGCCGTTATAAAACGCAGAAAGGTTATCGCGTTCTGCGAAAAGCAGGGTGGGATACACACGGATTACCAGTGGAGCTCGGTGTGGAAAAAATGCTTGGAATCACCAAAGATGATATCGGCAAAACTATCAGTGTATCTGATTATAATGATGCCTGCCGCAAGGAAGTGATGAAGTATACCGACAAATGGGAGGATCTGACACACAAAATGGGTTACTGGGTAGATATGGATGATCCTTATGTTACTTGCGATAATCGCTACATTGAAACCCTCTGGTGGATACTTAAGCAATTCTATAATAAAGGGTTACTCTATAAAGGATACACCATTCAGCCATTCTCACCCGCCGCTGGCACAGGCCTGAGTTCGCATGAGCTCAACCAGCCCGGCTGCTACCGCGATGTGAAGGATACCACCGTAACCGCGATGTTCCGGATAAATGAAGCAGATGAGCCAAGATTAGTTACAAGTGACGGCGAAAAGTCACTCGTCACTCGTCACTCGTCACTATTCTTTCTCGCGTGGACCACTACCCCCTGGACACTTCCATCCAACACCGCCCTTTGTGTTGGTCCCAATATCAGCTATGTCCAGGTGGAAACGGTTAATCCCTACTCTGGTGAGGCAATCCGGGTTATTTTGGCCGAAGAACTGGTTAAGAATTATTTCGATGCCGCAAAGCATCCATTTGAAATCATCGGCAGGTATGTTGGCCGTGACCTCGAGGGTATACGGTACCATCAGCTGATCAACTGGGTTCAGCCAAAGGGTGATGCTTTCCGCGTTATCCTTGGAGATTTTGTTACTACTGAAGATGGTACCGGTATCGTTCATATCGCTCCCACTTTTGGTGCCGACGATGACCGGGTGGCCAAACAAAATGGAATATCCCCGATGCTGGTTGACGATGCCGATAACAAAACGCAGCCACTGGTTGACCGTAAAGGGAGGTTTTTCCCGATCGGTAACCTGAATAAAGAATACGTAGAACAGTTTGTTAATCAGGATACTTACTCCGCCTTTGCCGGGCGATACGTGAAAAACGAATACGATGATAATCTGGCACCTGGCACTGAATCGGTAGATGTGGAAATATGTGTTATGCTCAAACAGCATGGCAAAGCTTTCCGTATCGAAAAACACGTTCATAATTATCCGCATTGCTGGCGGACCGATAAGCCAATTTTATATTACCCGCTCGATAGCTGGTTTATTAAAACCACTGCGGTTAAGGAGCGGATGATCGCGCTCAATAAAACCATCAATTGGAAACCTGAATCCACCGGTTCCGGCCGCTTTGGCAACTGGCTGGAAAATTTGGTAGACTGGAACCTGTCACGCTCACGGTATTGGGGAACGCCTTTGCCAATCTGGGCCACAGAGGACAGCACCGAGCGTAAATGCATCGGCTCGGTTGCCGAGCTTAAAATGGAAATTGATAAAGCAGTTGAAGCCGGGTTTATGGCAGCCAATCCCCTGGCCGATTTCACTGAAGGTAATAATAGTGAGGCCAATTACTCTTTGCTCGACCTGCATCGCCCTTTCGTTGATGATATATTCCTGGTTTCAGATGCCGGGGTTAAAATGTATCGCGAGTCCGATCTGATTGATGTTTGGTTTGATTCAGGCGCTATGCCTTTTGCCCAGCTTCATTATCCATTTGAACATCAAAACGATCTGGATCATTTCTTCCCGGCTGATTTTATTGCCGAGGGAGTTGATCAAACCCGCGGATGGTTTTTCACCCTACATGCCATTGCCGTAATGCTTCTTGACTCCGTTTCTTTCAAAAATCTGATATCTAACGGTTTGGTTTTAGATAAGGAAGGCAATAAAATGTCGAAACGGTTGGGCAACAGCGTGAACCCATTTGAGGTGATCGAAAAATATGGATCCGATCCGTTGCGTTGGTACATGGTTACCAATTCTCCGCCGTGGGATAACCTTAAATTTGATTTGGCCGGAGTGGATGAGGTAAAGAGGAAGTTTTTTGGAACGCTCCATAATACATATGCCTTTTTTAGCTTATATGCCAATGTGGATCAATTCCGATATGAAGAGCCTGAAATTCCTACCGGGCAGCGTCCTGAGCTCGATCGGTGGATTTTGTCATTATTGAACAGTTTGATTCGCGAGGTGGATAATGAACTCGGTGATTACTCTCCAACACGGGCCGCGCGCGCTATCCAGGATTTTGTACAGGAAAATCTCAGCAACTGGTATGTGCGTTTGAGCAGAAAACGTTTTTGGGGTGGAGAATACGATTCTGACAAAATATCAGCCTATCAAACCCTCTATACCTGTTTGGAAACAGTTGCCAAACTTGCAGCTCCGGTGATCCCGTTTTATGCAGATAAACTCTTCCTGGATCTCAATAGTATGACCGGCCGCAGCAAGGCTCAATCTGTTCATCTTACCAATTTCCCTCATCTGAATCTGTTGGACATTGATTCCGATTTGGAAGAGAGGATGGCTTTGGCTCAGAAAATCTCGTCACTTGTTCTTGGGTTAAGGCGGAAAGTGAATATCAAAGTACGGCAGCCGCTACAGAAAATCATGGTCCCGGTATTGAGTGAACGATTTGGCCTTCAACTCCGAACCATCGCTGATATTATAAAAACGGAAATCAACGTTAAGGAAATCAACTTTGTAGATGACTCTTCCGGAATTCTGGTGAAAAAAATAAAACCGGATTTCAAGATTTTAGGCAAGAAATATGGCAAGCAGATGAAGGAAGTGAGCGAATTGATTGGTCAATTTAATCAGTCCGATATTTCTGCTATTGAAAAAGATGGAAAGTTCACATTGGCTCTTGCCAGCGGTCCGGCTGATCTCCTGATCAGTGAAGTGGAGATTCTTTCAGAAGATATTCCCGGCTGGCTTGTCGCAAATGATGGAAATTTAACGGTAGCGCTTGATATAACGCTGACTCCCGCTTTGGTGGAGGAAGGTATAGCACGCGAACTCATCAACCGGATTCAGAACATGCGGAAGGATTGCGGTTTTGAAGTAACCGACAAAATCAGAATTCTGATTCAAAAACACCAAGGGTTGAATTCTGCTATTGAAAATTATGGCGATTTTATTGCAAATCAAACACTCGCGGTTGAGATAAAACTCGTTGACAGCATTGATGAATCTGAATCAAAAGAGGTAGATCTGGATGAAGAAATAAAAACTTTTATTCAGGTCAGTCGTTTATAGCCCATTAGAATACAAGGAAAATTATCTATATTTCGAAAAACATCGGAATCATGCAAGAAAAGACAAGATTTTCGGACGAGGAGTTAGTTGAATTCAGGGAACTGATCGTGGCCAAAATTGACAAGGCCAAAAAGGATTTCGATTTGCTAAAGAAAACACTGGCCAATCAGGATGGTAACGATACCCAGGATACTTCTCCAACATTTAAGGTTTTAGAAGAAGGCGCTACAGTTCTTTCACGTGAAGAAGTTGGCAAGCTTGCACAGCGGCAAGCCCAGTTTATCCAGCATTTGCAAGCGGCCCTGGTACGTATCGAAAATAAAACGTATGGAATTTGCCGTCAAACAGGCAAGCTGATTTCTAAGGAAAGGCTCCGTGCGGTACCACATGCCACCCTCAGTATTGAAGCAAAGAATCTGCAGAAATAGTTCCGTAGGTAACGGATATTCATCAACAACTACTTTCTATGTCAATTCGTTTCAAAGTCATAGCACTCATTGTGGTTGTGCTCATCCTTGATCAGATCATTAAGGTTCTGGTTAAAACGCACATGTCGATTGGTGAAACCATACCTGTTCTTGGCAAATGGTTTCTGCTTCATTTTGTGGAGAATAAGGGGATGGCCTTTGGGGTTACGCTCGGAGGTGTGGCCGGTAAGATTGCATTAACCGTTTTTCGGATGATAGCCGTTGGCGGCCTCAGTTACTTCATTCATCTGATGATTAAGAAGGAGATGCCTGTTGGTTTTATTCTGGCGCTTGGTCTGATCACTGCCGGAGCTGCAGGTAACATCATTGACAGTGCTTTTTACGGGTTGCTGTTTAATGAATCAACCTATGCCAATTCCATGATTCCCGGAAGCGGAATAGCCGAATTTTTACCTAAGGAGGGTGGCTATGCGCCATTTCTGCAAGGAGCTGTTGTTGATATGCTGTATTTCCCGATTATAAACACCACCTGGCCCCATTGGGTTCCATTTGTTGGTGGTGAATCACTTACCTTTTTCAGGCCGATCTTTAACCTGGCGGACAGCTCGATTACGTGTGGTGTTTTCTGGATATTGTTATTTCATCGGAAATCGTTGCGGGGGATATAGGGGTTCGCTTCGCTCACTAATTTGCTCCCTTCGGTCGCTCAGGGGATAGTTTATCCGAACAATAGTTTAATGCCATCTCCAGTGAGGCGCCAGCCGAGCCAATTAGCGAGCGCAGCGAGCCAATTAGTGAGCGCCAGCGAACCTCTTAGTGAGGCGCCAGCCGAACCTCTTAGCGACCGCAGCGAGCCTCCTACTTAAGCGAAAAACTAGTAGTACCTATCTGCGAGCCATCCAAATACAGATCAATATAATAGGTGCCAGGAGCCATTTCCTCGGGTGAAGTTTCATAAAAAATACAAACCTCAAGCGATGTTCCTTCATATTCAACTTCACGCATCGCTGAATAAGGTACCAGTGACCCGTCCCTGGTAAAAGTTTCCGTGCCCGATTTAACCATAATCCTTTGCGATGGATTTGCTATACACATATATATCTTTCTGGCACCCTTTTTTGCTACCGCATTGTCACCAAGGTTAAAGCATACCCGGATCTTTTGTACCTTCTTTATCTTTTTTTGAACGTTACC
Source organism: uncultured Bacteroidota bacterium (assembly GCA_903919925.1). Taxonomy (GTDB): domain Bacteria; phylum Bacteroidota; class Bacteroidia; order Bacteroidales; family UBA12481; genus UBA12481. The sequence goes on from CAIXKO010000614.1 coordinate 7,573, forward strand.
CTTATCATCAATAGGCTCTGCAACAATACTCAAGGCCTTTAAAACTGCTGCCATTTCAACTTTCCCCTGCAAATTCTTATTTACTTCTTCAAGTTGCTTGTTGGTATTTTTGGCCTCATTAAAACGATCCTTAACGTCCTTGTTCTCAGCACGCAATTGAAGATTTGCCCGATTCAGGGAATCTACCTGAATGATATATGACTTTAATACACTGCGTAAACTGGTAACCTCTTTCTCATAAATCTGGATCTTTTTAGCATTCGATGCCTTGATTGCTAAAAGTTCCTGAATCTTTTGTTTTTCCTGATCCAGCCGCTGATTCATGGATTCATTATCGCCACGCAGCTTGTTAAATGAGGTGTTCAACTCATTAAGCTCCCTGGTTAGATTCTCTTTTTGCATCTCCAGAGTGGCTCTCATTTCATTCGCATCCTTTTTTTCACTGGATAATTCTGTCAGCAGGTAGATAATCGCACCTGCCAGAACCACAAAGAATACCGCTAAAACGATATTCAGACCGGTTCTTTTCTTCGTAACACTATTTTGTTCAGTCATTTTTAAAAGCTGATTGATATACTTCGCAAATTAACGTAATTCGAGGCAATTTTCTATAAAAGACACGATTAGAGTACTAAATTTGTAAATTGTGATTGTTCAAACGAAAAAACAATTCAAAATATTGCTTTTATCACACCGGAATGCGGTTTAACTCCGTTTTATGACAAGTGAAAATGATCAAGAATAGAATACTTCCTATATGCGTCTGTACAGCCGTAATAATACTCTCATCATGCGCCCAGCAGGGCAGCCTCACCGGTGGACTCAAAGATGAAAAGCCTCCGGAAGTGGTTTCCAGCCAGCCTCCAAATTTCACCACCCACTTTAAATCCGACAACATAATAATCAACTTTAATGAGTATTTTGTACTGAAGGAAATAGCGAAACAGCTGGTGGTTTCCCCGCCCATGACCACTAAACCTGATTTTAAAATCAAGGGTAAAACTCTGGAAATCACCTTTAAAGATACTCTGTTACCTGATCGCACCTATGCAATCAATTTCGGTGATGCGCTGCAGGACCTTAACGAGGGAAATCCGAAAAAGAACTTTCAATTCGTTCTGTCTACCGGTAATACCATTGATTCACTCCAAACCAGCGGGCAGGTGTTGATGGTTCCGGATAGCAAGCCGGCAGAAGATGTTTTAGTGATGCTTTATAGCGGAAATGCAGATAGCCTTCCCTTGAAAACCATGCCTCTGTATGTTTCCAGAACCGATAAAGAGGGGAAATTCACGTTGAGGAATCTGGCTGCCGGATCGTATAAAATATTTGCCCTTAAGGATGGGAATAGTAACCTTAAGTTTGATCAACCTACTGAAAATGTTGCGTTTTTAGATTCCTTAATCACTCCTTTCGTTGTTCCGGCTCCACCTGATACGGTAAAACCGCAATTGGACTCTCTGAATGTGAAAGCGGATTCTATCAAAACAACCAAAAATGCTATCGGAATTAAAACAAAAAAGCATGGTGACGGAGCTAAAAAAGATACAATAACCGCTTCCCAAGTTGCTCAGGATACTCTGCCTGTTAAGCCAAAGTTTCTTTATCGGCCCGATAATATTGAATTGCGATTGTTTACAGAAGTAAAACCAAACCAGTATATTAAAGGCACTGATAGGCTTCGCCGCGACCAGATACGCGTGATATTTAATGAAAAAATCGATTCACTGAATTTTGAATTCCTGGATCTTCCCATGGATAGTGTGTCCGTTTCATTGGAATGGCTGGGTGACCCTGACACATTGGATTTCTGGATCATGAATACTGCCATTGCTGCCAGGGATTCCCTCTCCGCGATTCTCGTTTATCCGGCACTTGATTCCATTGAAAAACCTTTTGCAAAAACTGATACTGTCAAACTTAAGTACCGCGCAATCGCTAAACCTGCCGGGGCCCCTAAAAATGACTTTACTATTTCGGTTTCTGTAGAAAAAACTAAAACACTCGAATACGGTCAGCCGTTGGTTTTCAACACAACCATTCCGTATACAAAAATGGATACCAGTTTCATTCATCTTTTATCTGGTAAGGATTCTACCGCCCGTAAGGTGAAATACAAAATGGTTCCGGATTCATTAAAGGGCTTGTTTTTAAATGGGTTACCAATTGTTCAGGTTCATCCCAGAATGATAAGTCTCACTGCCGGATTCCTGGCCGATACTTCCTATCACCTTACATTGCTGCCTGGTGCTTTTACCGGAATTGCCGGTCAAAAAAACGATACTTTGGATATTCGCTTTAAAATGAAAAACAAGGACCAGTACGGATCCGCAAAAATCACTCTCCCGGATTTAAAAGGTCCGGGCATTATTGAGCTTGTTGATGCGCGAAACAAAGTTGCAGCTTCAAAAGTTATGGATGGACCCGGAACAGCTGTTTTTGAACTGATACCACCCGGCAAATATACCGCCCGCCTTATATTTGATACCAACCGGAACGGGCACTGGGACACTGGTCGGTATCTGCTGCACATTCAGCCTGAACGGGTAATAGCGTTTAAAAAAGAGTTGAACCTGAAGGCGAATTGGGAAGTGAGTGAAACGTGGGGGTGGAAAGATCTCTGAAATTATGTATTTTCGAAACCATAATATAAAGTGCAAAATATGAAAAAGCAGATTTTAACAATGGCCCTGGGGCTATTACTAACCGGTGGTTGGGCCATGGCTCAGACTTTTACCATCGAAGGGAAAATTGATGGTGTAAAAGGTGGCAAAGCAGAACTGCAGGCCCGTGAATCCGGGAAAATGGTGGTGAAGTTTTCCGCTGATATTGCGGACGATGGAACATTTACACTGAGGGGCAATGTTGCTGAACCCGATATGTATCTTTTAAAAATCGGCACTCTACGCGGTGGAATCAGCGTCTTTCTTGATAATTCCAATATGAAACTCGTTGGAAAATCCGATGATCTGCCCGGTACCGAAATCACCGGATCCTCCACTCATAATGATCTTGCCGGGTACAACAAAATGACCAAGGCCATGTCAGAGCAAATGCGCCCACTGTATACCGCAGCTAATGAGGCAGGTAAGGCAAAAAATGTCGAAGAAGCGAAAAAAATTGACGATCAGATTGAACAGCTGGAAAGCAAACAAATGGAAGATAAACTTGCTTATATAAAGTCCATTAATAAATCACCCACCGCTGCTTACATCCTGAACTCACTAGTGTATAGCATTCAAGATCCCAACCTACTAAAAAAACTGATCAACGGTTTTGGCCCTGATCTTGCTGATTATAAATATGTTAAGGCATTAAATGAATCGCTGACCAAAATGAAACTCACTGCCATTGGCCAGATTGCACCTGATTTTACTCAAAATGATCCTGATGGCAAACCGGTCAAACTCTCTGATTTTCGTGGTCAGTACGTTCTGGTTGATTTCTGGGCAAAATGGTGTGGACCATGCCGTGCCGAGAATCCAAATGTTGTAGCCGCCTATAATAAATATAAAGACAAGAACTTTACCATTTTGGGCGTATCGCTCGATCAGGTTAAAGAAGATTGGTTGAAAGCAATTAAGGATGATAACTTAACCTGGACCCATGTTTCTGATCTAAAATACTGGTCCAATGAAGTTGCTGTTATGTATGGTGTCCGGTCGATTCCTGCAAATTTCCTTCTGGATAAAAAAGGTAAGATCGTTGGCAAAAACCTTCGTGGTGATAAGTTAGATGAAGCCCTGGCAAAACTGTTGAATTAATAACAAATCCAACCCATTATGTTAAAGCGCAATTTCGTACAAACTGTAGCAACTGGAATCAGGGAAAACTGGTTCCAGAATGCTTACTCCGATTATCAGGGGGATACCTATTTATATAAGGATGTTGCAGAGAAGATCATGAAGTTTCACATGATCTTTGGAAATCACAAAATTGGTATCGGATCCAAGGTCGCCATTCTCGGAAAGAATTCACGAAATTGGGCTGTAACCTATATGGCTACCGTTCTAAATGGGTCTATCGCTATCCCGATACTTTCCGATTTCCACCGTGAGGATGTTCAGAATATTCTTAACCATTCAGAATCTGACGTACTTTTTGTTACCGAAGAGTATTTCCCCGGAATTGATGTTTCCAAATTACCTGCTCTCAGGGCAGTTTTTAAATTGAATGACCTGAGCCTTCTTTTTTCAAGGGAACCGGGGCTGGAAGAAGATGTCGCGAATGTCCAGAAAGCATTCGACCTTCGTTTTCCTCATGGGCTTGATCCTGAAGGATTTACCGTACCCGAAGTATCAAATTCCGAGATTGTGACCATTAACTATACTTCGGGAACAGCAGGTTTTTCAAAAGGTGTTGTGCTTAACCACAATGCATTTATGGCAAACCTGCAATACGCCCAGGATAACATGCCGCTTGAACCGGGTAACCGGATCGTTTCTTTCTTGCCTCTCGCTCATACTTACGGCTGTGCGTTCGATTTCATCTTCCCAACCTCACTGGGTTGCCATATTACTTTTTTGGGCAAAATTCCATCCCCCCAGGTTATTCTGAAAGCTTTTCAAGAAATCAAGCCTCACTTGGTTATGTTTGTTCCATTGGTGCTGGAGAAAATTTATACCACCCGAATCCTTCCTAAGCTCAGAAAACCGGCTATGAAGATTGCTTTAAGTATTCCGGGAATCAGCTCCATTATTCATAAAAAAATAAATGCTTCACTTACAGAATCATTTGGCGGACAATTCCGCGAAATTGTCATTGGTGGGGCAGCATTGAATGCAGAGGTAGAGGCTTTTTTGAAAAGAATCAAATTTCAGTTTTCCATAGGTTACGGCATGACCGAGTGCGGACCGCTGGTGAGTTATGCCGGCTGGCGCACGCATAGGAACGGAGCATCGGGAAAAGCTGTTGACACATTGGAGATGAAGATTGATTCATTCGACCCCTATCATGAGGTAGGCGAAATCATGGTAAGGGGCGATAATGTACTGCTTGAATATTATAAGAATCCGGACGCCACCAACGCCTCTCTTACCGAGGATGGTTGGCTGCGTACAGGCGATCTGGGGGTTTTTGACAAAGATCATTTCATTTACATTAAAGGCCGGAGCAAGAACATGATTCTCGGACCATCAGGGCAGAATATCTATCCTGAAGAAATTGAATCAAAGCTCAATACAATGCTTTATGTAATAGAATCGGTAGTTGCAGAACGTTCAGGGAAAATCATTGCTATGGTTTATCCTGATCAGGAGGTGGTTAAATCCGGTCAAATAACACGTGAAGACCTCGAAGAGCAGATGGAGAAAAACCGAATTAATCTCAATAACCGCCTGCCTAAATATATGCAAGTAACTGCAGTGGAGCTGGTTGCACAGGAATTTGAAAAAACTCCGAAGAGGAGCATTAAACGATATCTATATAAATAATCCTCGCTACGCTTGGTGGAGGCTCGCTGCGCTCGATAAGAGGTTCGCTGCGCTCACTAATTGGCTCCCTGCGGTCGCTAATTGGCTCGCTGGCGCTCGCTGATTGGTTGGTTGAAGCGAACCTGATTGACAAATAAAACAGTATTTACCATCCATCCTGCTACCCAAAGGTTCCAACCCAGTGACCACAACAAATATTCCATCACCCGCAGGTAACCACTCCGCGACCGCAGGGAGCCAATTAGTGAGCGCAGCGAACCTCTTAGCGACCGAAGGGAGCCTCTTAGCGAGCGCAGCGAGCCCTTTACCGACCGAAGGGAGCCTCTTCTCCCTCATTGTTGCCGGCGGTCTGGGTACCCGCATGGGCGCAAATATCCCCAAGCAGTTTCTGTTACTAGCCGGAAAACCAGTGCTGATGCATTCTATTGAAGCCTTCAGGCTGGCAATCCCTTCAATCAAAATCCTGGTTGTTCTGCCAGAGGGCCAGGAGGAAATTTGGGCGGAACTATGTGATAAACACCACTTTTGTGAACCTCATGATCTGGTTACCGGTGGAAATACGAGGTATCAATCAGTGAAAAACGGCCTGGCACAATGGAATGAAAAAGGGTGGGTAGCAATTCATGATGGGGTAAGACCCTTGATCAGTAGTGAAACAATCAGCCGGCTGTTTGCTGAAGCCGCTGTTCATTCAAATGCCATTCCGGTAATCGCGCCAAAAGATTCCATGCGCTGGTGCGATGAGCACGGCAGCAAGGTGATCAACCGCAATTTCGTGAAATTAATTCAGACACCCCAGGTGTTTGAA
>CAIXKO010000615.1 GCA_903919925.1 uncultured Bacteroidota bacterium
CCATCAATATGCACCGGTACAAAGGGTATCCAGTGTTCGGGCACTTCTGTCATGGCTTGATAGTAAATGGGTGCCGCAAAAGGTTCATATTCCGGCATTTTATTTCCATTTACCAGGTTTTGCAGAAATTTCTTCACACGCAAACCTGCTTCTCCTCCTTTATCACCCAGTCCGGTAGGTAACTGGATGGTTTGCTCAATTCCCCATACCATATTGGCTACCTCGTCACGGATCATCACTACTTCTTCGAGCGGGTCACTCTCATGCACCTTAATAGCAGCAGGAGCCAGGAACAAGGTATTATCCTGTCCGGCACTTTTCATTTTAAACATGCTCCACACATTACCCGTTTTGCCCTCCTCCTCGGTTGACTTGATCCACAAGGTTTCTCCAAAATTATTTTTTACCGATAGACCTTCTACATTGGCCAATGATCCAACCGGTAAGGTATAGGGCACCATAAACCAATCGTTGGCAAATACCAAGCCGAATTCTATCAATAATAATTTCGAAATATCTGTTGTTGAAGGTTTTACATCGCCAAAACTGGTTTTACCATCCTCAAATTTCCACCACCTGGTATCGGGCATGCCTTCAAACTGCACATGAGTTGGAATAAATGAATCGGTATATCTTGATTTTTCGTGTCCGCCAATAACCGGGCGTTTCCGTTGGATATCAAAAGCATACCAATCTAAATGGCCATGATAATATTCATCGGCGGTTAATAATTTATCGTCCCGGTTTGAGGCTGCCGTACAATCAAACTGATACTCCATCCGGTCAGGTATCCAGGCATTATTTTTCTCATCGTCAGGCTGATAATACTGTTTGGCATACCAATCCATAAAGGTTGTTCCCAATGCATCCAGTGCTGACCTGTCGGGATCGGTACCGATGATTCCTTCTGAAGCGGGATGACCATCGGCGATTGCTTCATAGAGGGAATACCCATCCATGCATCGTCCGCTGATGGCACCATAAGTTTTCCAAACGTCCTGATGGGCATAGATATAATCTTGGGTGCGGGTGAGCGCAGGCAAATCAAAAGGGAATGCTTTTATATACTCATTTTCGTATGCTAAACCACTGGTTTTGATCAGCTTTAACCAATATCGCCCCATCTGCAACCGAATATCGATACTCACTTTAGTTGAACCCCGTTGAAACTTAATTTTCTTCTGCTCCGCTTTCACCTCCAGAGGGATATTGTTCTCATAAGTTTGCTCTGGCTGCGTGGCAGCCTGATATTGAGTAAGCTGCGATGAGGTGATATGAATTTTGGCAAATACGGGACTTCCGGCATCATCACCCTGGAATTCACCCATCTGCCACTGCCTGGTCAGCATCCATAAAGCATCCCTCACCTCGGCTCTCATGGTGCGGTCGAAATCATGCGTGCGTGGTCGCCCTTCCAGGCGATTCCACATGAGTGAGGTTGGGAACTTCTTCTCCTTCAGGGCTATCTGAATATTTTCAATATGATAATTTTCCATGGTTATTTTTTTACGTAGTCATAAATATGATTATTCATGGATAAATTGCTGGCCACAGTGATCCAATGCATGCTAACCGCCATCATGGTGGCAGGTAAGAACTGACCATAATTACTCCCCTCGAGCTTATCCGGTTCCACGGCCCGCTTTTTCGCCAGCAGCAGGGTTTCATCCAGGGCATCCTCCACATCTTTCCACTGCCAATGCCCTGTTTGCTGTGGTGGGGTTACCAGCAGCATGGTTTGTGGCGGTTCACTGTTGGGTTGATCGTAATGGAAGGTTATACCAGTGGTTTCCGTTTTGTTCGGGATCACTTCCGTCCAGTCGTCAATAATCAATCCGCATTGCGGGTCACTCTTATTGAATGCAGTTGCAAAGTGGGTGGTATATAATAACTTATCCGTGTTAATTTTAAATTGATCCGTTTCATCCATCTCATCACGGAATTTCATAGCTAACCAACGGTCGTTGGTTTCAAACGGAAATTGCAATGGCACCAGGTCCAATGTGCTTCCTGGCTTAAAGGCCTGAGTTAAAAATGAAATATTCTCCCATTCATGCACTTTGGTTTTTACACGGGCCATACCTCCTAACCAATCGTCAACCGGCAAAATACGTTTATCCACCGTTTTGGAGAATTGCAGCAAGTCCTCGTTGACACCTGCCAGGTAAGCTTTTTCAAATTCATTTCCAGTGGTGCTATCGAGGGTAAATTGAGGGATAAGCAGTGCATCATCACCAAAGATCAATTTACCAGCCTTCAACAATGCATTTATTTTATCTGTATTGATTAACAAGGCATCGGAGTCGGTTAGTGCTTGGGTACAATCCGTAACAGCCTGATTGCCCGCATTCAAAACATTGGTAATGGCCGTTGTAACATCCTCTTTCAATTGAGCCAGCATTCCTTTTTCTGCGGATAAATCATTGCGATTTTCTTTCTGATCAAATTTAATCGCGTCGAATGCCGATAATGTATTTAAAGATGCTTCCACATCCTGAATGAACCCGGTAACAGTAGTGTTAGCATTAGCTGCAAGTGATTGCAATATTACGAGCAGATTATCAAAGCTGGCCTTTTTTACGTCGATAAAGTTGGTTTTGTAATCGATAAAATTTGCCGGTACTGGGGTAGTAATTTCTATTGAAATCAGTTGTTCGGCCAATTTCAACAACGCAAATTGCTCAGTTGCAGATCCGGCTGGATTATAACCGGCCATAATTGCATCAAAATCGATTTGTTTTTGTAACCATCGGTCAATAACCGTCTGACATTTATCCAATACCCGTGTATATAACGACTGTATAGCCTGATGCATAAACCCGGTTCCGGTTTGTTGTTGCCTGAACAAGGCTATTTCCTCAAAATGGGTGCAAGTATTTTGAACCAGGCTATCAATATTGGCCAGGTCGGTGATATATCCATCCAATGAATTTCCATAAACGGTTTTTAAACCGGACACAATAGC
>CAIXKO010000616.1 GCA_903919925.1 uncultured Bacteroidota bacterium
GGCAATCAGGATCTTAGTGTTCCTGCCGTCGGTCATTGCTTTCAGGAAAAGGTGCATAGCAACCTGCTGCATAACCGGATAAAATTCAAACCCATAATCCTCCAGATGCCTCTGTAATCCCGAAAAACCATCCAGCAGCGAATAGTTATCGCTCAGCCGGAACCGGGTCCGAAAGTCCTCACCGGTTACTTGCTCCAATCCATAAAAACGGTATATGGAAACAGGTAGCGAAAGAATAGTTTCGAGAAATCTAACCGGTACACCGCCCGAATACTTGACCCAGAGCGTATCGGCGGAAGCTACTCCCAGTTTGTCGAATGCCCCGAGAACCGATAGGGTTTCAGCTGTAAAATGATGAATAAACAGGACATGAAGATCATTAAGCGGTGGCAGTCTGTATTCAACTGCATGGTATAACCCTTCCATCTTTTGCAGGTATTCATCAAGCGGAGTCACTTTCAGTTTTTCCTGAAGGTCGATCTGCAGGTTCCTTTTCATCTGGGTCAGCGACACAAAGGCAACGGACGACTTGTACTTTGTTATGATGATGCTGCCATCGTTGAGAAGCTTATGAGTAGTGGAGTCGGCCAGAATCAGCATCAATCTTGGAATATTGCCGAACCATTTCTCATCGCCACCCGTAAGCATATCCCTGATCACCTGCCTGGGCCAGTTGATGGTTATCTCGCGCAGGGAATCATATCCCGCACTTTTAAGGTAACCGATCAGTGTGGAAAGTTGTAACCCGGATGAATTGTAACTCAGTTTGTAATCGTGGCATCGGTTAAGGATCGAGGAATGGATCAGAAAAGTTTCCTGATGAATATCGAAATAATTGTCGATCAACTCGATATTTGAAACGATCCGGTGATTGATGCGCCGGAAGTTAAGACGTGAGTGTTCGAGTTCCTCCACGGTAATACGTAAAAAATGCGACCCCGGAACTCTTTCCACCAGATAGTGCAGGCCGGTACTGTCCTTTTCAACTTCCCGGTTGAATGGAAACAGGAGTGCAGTTGCCTTTCCGTTGGAAGTGGAACCGGTTAAAAATCCGGCGTGAATGGCAGGGCTTTGGATGGCATTAAAAATGTAATTCAGGTGATTGACAATGTTCTTATAAAGTAGCGGAAGTTGTTCCAGGTTTTCGATGAGGGAATAAAAAAAGATCTTATGGATGCCTAAATTATAGAGCTCAGGACAAATACCCTTCTCAACGGAGATGTTGACCGAAACGTCGGACTGGCCAAAGAAGCAGGCTTCCCTGATTTCCTCGAGCAGCTCCAGCACTATTGTTTCCATCCCTTTGAAAATGAAAATATTGTTCAGGTCGATAGTAAAGAACACTCCGTCGACACTAACGATCGGGATATCCAGTGCAACGATACGAGACATGTCCTTTTCCGGCTTCTTTCGGTCGGAATCGGTGATCAGGTCATTAAGAAATCTTTTCAGGTCTTTTTTTTCCATTGGGGAATCCTTTTCTTTTCATCCGGCGCAATTCCGCTGATTTCTTCTCCAGATCCCTGAAGAAATCCGTTTCCGTGATTTCCGAAAGGATCCGGTCTTCGCGGGTTTTATCAATTCTCAGTTCCAGTTCCCGGATGGTGTTTTTCATTTTCATTTCCCTTGCCCGGATCTCTGCAGCCATTTCGTTGAAAACCCCGATCAGGTTTCCGATGAAATCGCTGTTTTTCACCGGATCGACCATATCGGTTTTGTCCCAGTTCCCTGATTTCAGTTTGTTTGAGGCTTCAGCCAGCTGATACAGGGGATGCATGTACTTTCGTGAGAAATAGTATCCGATACTCCCTGCGGCAATTACAATCAGGATCAGCAGCATTCCGATCCAGTGAAAGTGCGTTAAAATCATTTTTTGCAGAATTTCCTTCTTATCGGATATCATGGTTTTTGCAAAGACCTGGCTCTCGGATATCAGGAAAACCACGGATAGTAAGGTGACAATGGCCATACTGAAAAATAGGACAAAAAACATGCTCCGGGTTTCAATGTTGAGTTTCAGAAAGTGTAAGAGTGCAAGAACGGGTGGCATCAGAAGCATAAGCAGATAGGTGTTTGAGATCAGGGCAGGCAGATACCAGGAAAGCATCACAGTAGAAAAGCTCATGTTGTTGAGGAGCATATGCACCAGAAAACCCAGGAACATTCCAACCAGGTTCCCCATGAAGATAAACAGCAACACCAGTCCAAAATCATTTACCCGCCTGATTTCGCGGATACCTATCCAGTGAACGAGTCCCGGAATAAATCCAATCAGAAAATTAGCGATTGACCAGTGCCAGAATTGCAGATGGAATCCCGAAAGCATGTCGCCGAATAGATTTCCTGTTAAGCCGATCAGGCCACCGATCCAGGGTCCGGCCAGGAGGCTGAAGGTTACCGGAATGATCAGCTGGGGACGTATGCTGATAAACTCAGCACCTGGCAATAAAAATCCGCTCATCAGCTTGTTGAGCTCCCCGTAAATCAGGAGTGCGGCAAGGATGATTACCGGGTTCCTGAAAAAGTCTCTTTGCCGGAATGAAAAAACCATGTTTGATTTTTCAAATTAATCGTTCAGCAACTGTCCGAATTAACCCGGAAACCGGATGTTCCGGGAACCGTTTGCAGAATAGCTCTTTGCTGCCCAGCACCATAAGTTCATCGCTATGGGGGATGACGGCTTCAACCGGAAATCCATAACTTTTTTCAACCTCTGCTTTCAACCCGGCGAGATCGTATGATGTGGGAACCTTATTCAGGATGACCGCAATTTCCTCAACCTGCAGGCGCGAAGCTATGCGGAGGGTGATCGATGATCCTTCGAAATCCTGCTGATCGGGACGCATGATAATGAGCAATTTATCTGAGATGGCAATCGATAAAAGGGTTTCCTCATTGAGCCCGGGGTGAGTGTCAACCAAAAGGAAGTCAAGTTCAAGTTTTTCGCAGAGCTGCATGAAGCCCTCGCTTAACAAATCCATGTTATACCCATCGTTGATGATCCGGGCGATATCACCGGTATTGGTGCTGGAAGGGACCAGGAAAAGGACTCCGGGCAGGCCTGTATCTGCACTGATCACTGGTATGGCTACCTCTTCGATTTTGCATTTGCGCCACAGGAAATCGTTGAGGGAATGTTTCAGCAACTCCTGGTTTATCTGAAATATGACATGGATACCCGGTGATTGAATATCAGTGTCAACAACAGCCACCCTTTTACCCTGTTGCGCCAGCACATACGCCAAGTTAGCCGTTATGTTCGATTTTCCGGTACCGCCACGATACGAATGAATGGAAACAATTTTAGCCATCAATTGTGCCGTTACTTTCAACTATGCTAAAATAATCATTTTTGCTTGAAAATCCTGGAGAGATCTTCACCCTGCAAGCTCCCACGCCTCCTTCAGCCACCGAATCAGCTGCTCATCTATTTCATCAACCGATTCGATCTTCATAACATTGGAGAACCGCTTAGCTGAACGCTGATGATTCTGGTATACAGGAAACTCCTCGATTGGTTCCAGGCTGATAAAGACCAGTGTAAGGTGGTTTTTCTCAACCATTATGGATAAAAAGGTAGTCAGCCTCCTGATCGTCAAATTCCATTTTACAGCAAAAACCTCAATCTCGCCGAATTCCTTTACCCTACTGATCAATACATTATATACATTTCGTATTAAATCCCCTTTCCCGATAAACAGGTCTTCCGGATCATTTTGAATGCACGAATGACTCTGCTTATTTCGTGCAAACTTTCGCCCGCATTCCCCACAAACCCACATAATATATAATTTACGAATCCACCAATCTATCCTCACCTACCTCACCAACACCTCCCCTATCCTTTCGTATCTTCTTTTTCCTTCTTTACCCTTCTTTACCCTTCTTTACCCTTCTTTACCCTTCTTTACCCTTCTTTACCCTTCTTTACCCTTACTTCACCCTTCTTTACCCTTACTTCACCCTTCTTTATCCTTCTTTATCCTTACTTCACCCTTCACCCTTTACCCTTTACCCTTAACCCTTCTCAATAGGTATTGGTCATCCGGCTTTGCACCACAACCACATAATCGCCCTTCCCTTTACCTTCCTTTTCAAGCTCTTTAAGCTCATCCTGTGAAACGGTGGTAATAACAACGATTTTTGCATTAGGCTGTAGCTTTTTAAGATACCAGATAATCCCTTCATGGCTATCGGAATGATAAGAGCCATTATAGTGGATAAATTGGTTTCCTGATTTATAATATTTATTCATGAACCAGGCCATGGTAGCATCCTTAATTGCCTGAGCTTTCACCACATTCTGTCCGTTGTGTGCCGACATAGCGCTGCCAACCGAGGCCGGCATTTTGTCGGATGCGGCAGGCATAGCAGCAGCTGGAGCAGGCATGGCACCTGCGGGGGCCGGCATGCCAGGCATAGCGGGCATAGCCGCAACCTTAGTAACAGACTTGGCGGTGGTGGTATCTGGCTTCTCTTCCATCATGCTCAACATATTTTTATAGCATGGAACTTCCGGATCAAACGCTATCGGGAGCGGAGGCAGGAAAGCCTTGGCCTCAGCCGATAAAGAATCCAGGGCTTCCAGGCCTTTTGAAGCAACCAGAGAGGCATATCTGCGCGGAACATTCGTTGCTACAAAAGGAATTTTCTTTGTTTTGGCAAACATCAGCAGCGGCTTGTAATCAGTAGGATAATTTTTCCACAACCTGCAATCCTCTGCAAACTTCTTTTCTGTTATAAATCCCCGAAACAACTCATCTATCAGTATCTGGTTATCGGTTTCAAACATTTCTGCGCCTAAAACAAGATTTTGTCCCCTCACCTCATAAAGGTCGCGGGTAATCTCCAGTTCCAGCCAATGAGCAATAGCATTGTTGTGAAGCTCTCCATAAAAAACAAAATCGGCATCCTGAAGATCTTTCATCATTTTGGAATACTTGACATCATTTCCGTTTCCGGTAAATATTTGATAAGCTGGTTTATCCTGAGCGTTAACAACAAGAGCAAAAACGATTGCCATTGCAGAAGTGAAGAGTTTTTTCATACTGAGATTTTTCATTAATTTTATTTCGATTCATGGCGCCTGATGCCTCACATGATTCGCACCTAAAGTAGAAGAAAATTTAGCAATTTAAGGCCCGGAAAAATAAAAATCCATTCTAAATGAAACAACGATCGTTGATAGTGTTGGCTTTGATTGCCATTTTTTCTTCCTGTTCATCGGTCCGGTTACCTGAATCGGGCAATTGGCGGGCAGCACTGATACCTGACAGCCTCCGTACATTGCTCGAAATTCCATTCAACTTACAGGTTTCCCGCTTGCCTGACCAATCTATAGAAGCAAAAATCACCAATGCAGGGGAAGAGATTCTCATTAAGGAGATCATTGTCGTTAATGATTCCATTCACTTTAAGCTTCCTGTTTTTGAGGGCACCATTGATGCCCGGTTAAAAAAGGGCCGCATGGATGGAACCTATACTCACCGTGGAAGCGGACGTTCCTGGAGTATTCCGTTTTATGCAGATCATGGGGTGTCGGATAGGTTTCCCCAATTCAATGTCGCACCGGCTGCAAATATATCGGGACGCTGGGAAGTTAGAGTTGGCAACGGCGATGAAGCTGAAAAGCAGATAGGCGAATTCGCTCAGAGTGGAAGCCACTTAACCGGAACTTTTCTCACCACTACCGGGGATTACCGGTTTCTGGAAGGAAAGGTTTCCGGAAACGACATTATTCTTTCGGCTTTCGATGGAGCTCACGCGCTGATTTTTAAAGCAAATATCGCGGGTGACGGAACCCTGGAAAAAGGAGTGTTTTGTGGAGGTCCTTCCTGGAAAGGCGAGTGGCGGGCAGTGAGAAACGATACGGTAAGCCTGCCGGATCCCACCACTCTGACTTTTCTCAAGCCGGGATACGAAAAACTAGATTTTTCTTTTCCTGATTTTGATGGAAATCCGGTAAGCATTGTGGATGCTAAGTATGCAGGAAAACCAATAATTGTCCAGATCATGGGCAGCTGGTGTCCGAATTGCATGGATGAAACACGCTATTTTTCAGGATTATACGATAGGTACCGTGATAAAGGGTTGGAAATTATTGCCCTCTGTTATGAATCGTCCGACCGTCAGAAATCGGCGAAAGCGATCCTTCGGTTTCGCAATCAAACCGGAGCCGCCTATACCTTTCTGTATGCCGGTGAATCGAACAAGCGCAAAGCCGGTGAAACCCTGCCGATGTTGAACCGCATACTATCCTACCCAACATCAATTTTTATTGACCGGAAGGGAAAAGTCCGTCAGATTTTTACCGGATTTTCCGGACCCGGAACGGGCAAGCACTACACTGAACTTACGAGGGAGATGGAGGAAATCGTGGAGGGGATGATAGGAGAGTGAGGAACGTGAAGAGAGTGAAGAGAGTGAAGAACGTGAAGAACGTGAAGAGGGTTAAGAGCGTGAAGAGTGTGAAGAGAGTGAAGAGGGGTTATTTGGTGGGGATGTTAGCTTGGGAGTTTAGATAACGTATGTGCGCATTTAGCATGAAGGATACACGGATGCATAATTCTGAGAATTGGTCGTAGTCTGACTGGCTGATCAGGGCCCTCTCAAAAAGTATTTGTGACCAGCTTAGCGCCTCATATAAGGAGCCGCGAGCATTAAATTCGAATTTCATTTTATCTTTATAATGAAATCGTCCATGGCCTTCAGCAATATTCGCCTGAACCGAATCAGCCGAGCTAAGGAATTGATCTCCTGTACCATACTGAATCTGTTTCGGCAAGATAATAAAAATTTTCCATGCGGCCTTGCTCAACTCCCTGGCAACCTGATACAATTCGAATTTGAAAAGATTTAATGTTTTCATACTTTAGTCTGTTTTTAAAGAATAGATGCAGAAAATGATACCAAAAGGAAAAACTATTACCGTTCTTTTGCATTCTTCCCAATCTTTTCTTTCTTCACGTTCTTCACCCTCTTCACGTTCTTCACGTTCTTCACGTTCTTCACGTTCTTCACGTTCTTCACGTTCTTAACATCCTTAACATGTCCCTCTCTGATCCTCGAATTGACACTTACATTAACAAGGCCGCCCCATTTGCGCAGCCAATTTTAAGACATATCCGCCGCTTAGTTCACAAAGCCTGTCCAGGTGTGGAAGAAACCATTAAATGGGGTTTTCCTCACTTTGACTATAAAGGAGTTATGGTGAGCACCGCCGCGTTTAAGTCGCATTGCACCCTCAATATCTGGAAAGCCGCTCTGATTCCCGGGGTAGCTCCGGTTAGCGAAGAAGACAGTGCTATGGGGCAGTTTGGCCGGATTACCTTAATCAGCGACCTTCCGGATGATGAAACATTACTGGGCTATTTCCGTGAGGCTAAGCGTTTGAACGATGAGAACATAAAAGTTCCTCAGAAGCCAAAGGATACTACCGTTAAGGAGTTGGTGGTTCCGGAAATCCTTATTGAGGCACTAAAGGAAAATCCATTAGCGGCCGAAACCTGGGATAAATTCGCCTACAGTCACCGCAAAGAATACGTGAACTGGATAACAGAATCCAAAACAGATGCTACCCGCGATAAGAGGTTGGCTACTACCATAGAATGGCTCTCGGAAGGCAAAACACAGATGTGGAAGTATTCGAAATAATTAATAGCTAACTAAATAATATACAAATAAATAAAGCATTTATCATGGAACCAACCAAGAAACGAATATTCGCTATCAGCCTTTGGGCAATAGGCGCCATTCTTGCCGGACTGATAGTCGTCAGCTGGTTTATAGCCTACCCAAGGTGGCTCGATCAGATACTCACTAACATCATGTTGATAGGCCTTGGGATTGTGATGTTGTACAAAGCATTCCAGATTCGCAACAAAGATCCGAAATTTGCTGCTATTTACCTGATCATCGGAGTAGTACTGATAGCGGTAGTTTTTATCAGTTTCGCATTCATCAAGATTATTGCTGCGGTGGGACTGGTGATATTTTTGCTCACTAATCCACGGGTCCGGAAAATTCTTAATAAAACGGAGGAAAACCAAAATCCATGAAAACCATTACTGCATTGACTTTTACATTTCTGTTTTTTACCACTTTAATTATCAATGCTCAACCGGCTGGGCACACTTTTGCGCTTGGAAAAAAAGATTTTCTGCTCGATGGGAAACCTTTTCAGATGATTTCCGGCGAGATGCATCCGGCACGCATACCGGCTGAATATTGGCGACATCGGATACAGATGGCCAAAGCAATGGGCTGCAATACGATAGCCGCTTACATTTTCTGGAACTACCAGGAACCTACTGAAGGTGTATTTGATTTTAAGACCGGCAATCACGATGTTGCCCGTTTTGTCAAGATTTGCCAGGAGGAAGGAATGTGGGTTTTGTTTCGTCCGGGGCCCTATGTATGTGCGGAATGGGAACTAGGCGGTATCCCACCCTACCTGCTGCGGATTCCGGATATCAAGTTAAGGTGCCGCGACCCAAAGTATATGGTTGCCGTGGAGCGCTATCTGGTTGAGATGGCTAAGCAGATAAAACCTTTACTGGTTACCAATGGGGGACCAGTTTTGATGGTACAGATTGAAAATGAGTATGGTAGTTTTGGTAATGACCGGGAGTACCTGGAGGATTTACGCAAAATTTGGTTGAGGAACGGATGCAATGTGCCGTTTTACACTGCCGATGGCGCCACCCCCTACATGCTGGAAGCGGGCAACATTGATGGAGCAGCGATTGGCCTGGATTCAGGCTCCAATGAAAAGGATTTTGAACAAGCCGCTAAAAGAAACCCGGATGTTCCAGCCTTTTCCAGTGAAACCTATCCCGGATGGTTAACTCATTGGGGAGAAAAGTGGGCCCGGCCCGATACCACTGACCTTTTGAAGGAGGTGAAATTTCTTCTCGAAACCAAGCGGTCATTCAACCTGTATGTGATTCATGGCGGTACCAACTTTGGATTTACCGCAGGAGCTAATTCGGGCGGAAAAGGATATGAACCCGATGTCACAAGTTACGACTATGATGCCCCGATATCGGAACAGGGGTTACCAACACTCAAATATTGGGCACTTCGCAAACTCATTTCGGCATCAACCGGGGTAACAATTGAATTGCCAAAAGCGATCCCAACTCTTGAAGTTCCTCAAATTACGATGGAGGCCTTTACCACTGTTTGGGACAACCTCCCGGAGCCGGTATGGTCAGTTCAGCCAAAGCCTTTTGAGGCATACAATCAGGACTATGGGTTTATCCTGTACAAAACAAAACTGATCGGTCATAAAAGAGGAAAGCTTACCATTACTGACCTGCACGATTATGCCACCATCTTTTTAAACGGCCAGTACCTGGGCAAGCTCGACCGGCGTGAAGGTGAAAAAACAATTGAAATTCCAGCCAGTGAGGTAAAAGATCCGGTTCTTGAAATCTTTGTTGAAGGTATGGGGCGCATAAATTTCGCACAGTACCTGATCGACCGGAAAGGCATTACTGATCGTGTAACCCTGAACGGTATGACACTAATGAACTGGGAAGTTTACAACTTACCTTTTGGCGAAAATTTTATCAAAAACCTGAAATCCAATACCCGCCACCTGAATCCGCAAAGCCAGAAACCCGGTACCTTTTTCCGCGGCAAATTTAACCTGACTGATCCCGCCGATACTTTTATTGATTTATCAGACTATCAAAAGGGAATTGTATGGGTTAACGGGCATAACCTGGGCAGGTACTGGAATATCGGACCACAATTTCGCCTGTATTGCCCTGCCCCGTGGCTCAAAAAAGGAGCCAATGAGGTGGTGGTTTTTGATTTGCACCAAACAGGTGCAAAAGATTTGAAAGCGAAAAGAACAATGGAATAGCACGATTCAGAGAGGGTCCGCCAGCATGTCGCCATGTTGCCCCAAGCCTAACAACCTGGGAACGTGCGGTATAAAAAAGATGAACGGTACCCTCACCCTGGCCTCCTCCCTGAAAAAGGGTGGGGGAATGAGCTCCAAATTTCCTTCGGAGAGGAGCCCCTCCTTTTTTCAGGGAGGGGTTGGAGTGGGTACTTAAAGGCAAGTTATAGGAAAGAACAGTATACCGCACAGTTCATTAATGCATGATTTAACGGATCAAAAAAAATAGACCATGGAAGCACCGGCACCCTGGAGTTTAACCGGTCGGGGATTTATCCTCATGTATCGGTTTCCGCAAGCTTTTATACGTGAATGCTGCTTTTTGCCTGATGAGTGGAAGACAATGAAATGGTCGGGTCTGGGATATGTAATGATAGTGGATTATCAGGATTCTCCAGTTGGACCTTATTCTGAACTGTTAATCATTCCTGGAAAAACCCGTTTGGATGGAACCAAACTCAGCACCATTTCCAAGATCTATGTGGATTCCGCTGAAAGCATGGTTAACGGCCGTAGAAACTGGGGAATTCCCAAAGAGCTGACCGATTTCGAATGGACCGTCGAGAGCAGGAAGCATACGATAAAGGTAGGCAGCTTTAGACCATGGTTTGAGATCGTTTTGGAA
Source organism: uncultured Bacteroidota bacterium (assembly GCA_903919925.1). Taxonomy (GTDB): domain Bacteria; phylum Bacteroidota; class Bacteroidia; order Bacteroidales; family UBA12481; genus UBA12481. The sequence goes on from CAIXKO010000616.1 coordinate 10,536, forward strand.
CATGGAAGCATCCCAATCCCGATTGACACCCGTTTGTTACCAATTCATCTGTACCAGAATACCGACAGCCGGAATTATCGGGTATCTCCCACCGGTAAAGGTACAGGAAGGTTTTCCATGATAAAAAGTATTGAGGTGGATCCTCTTTACTTTCCCGGTATCGATGAACTGGAACCCTTGGTAGCGTTTTATATCGATCCCTTTCAAATGACATTCCCAATTGCACAAACCGATACTTTTCATGCAAATAAATAAAACGAATATTGTTATAACCGGTGCGGCTTCTGGTATCGGATTAGCTGTTTTAAAGGAACTACTGAAATATGATTGCAAAATTATCGCCGCCGACAGGAGTGCTGAGCACCTGGAAAAGGTTACTGTTGCTCATATCGATAAAGTGACTGCTTTTGTTGGTGATCTGTCAAATCCGGAACAGATTGACCAGCTTTTTGATTTTGCCGTAAAATCGATGGGTTCCATCGATCTTTTTATTGCGAATGCAGGATTTGCCTATTATGAACAACTTAACGCTACTGATTGGCAGCACCTTGAGCAAATTTTTAGAGTAAATACTTTATCACCCATTTATTCGCTGCTCAAAATGCGGCAGATAAATAAACATAGCAATTGGAAAACGGTAATGGTGAGTTCTGCAATGGCGGAATGGACCGTACCCGGCTACACGGTTTATGCAGCAACAAAAGCAGCAATAAACCGGTTTGCCGAGGGATATAAATTCGATCATTCAGGAAATCATCTGATGGTTGTTTATCCTATCGCCACCAGGACCCGTTTTTTTGAAACGGCAGGAAAACGAATCCCAACCGCATTTCCGGTGCAATCGGCAGAACTGGTTGCCCGAAAAATAGTTAGCGGAATACTACATGATCACCGTAAAGTATATCCTTCCTTGCTTTTCAGAGGAATTCTTATAATCAATCGTTTACTTCCTTTTATCAAACCGGTTTATCAGAATATTGAATTCAGAAAGCTACGTAAGTGGCTGAATTCTAAACCCTCCTGATCAGTTCCTTCTCCAATTGCTCCAAACTTTTGCCTTTGGTTTCTACCAGCATTTTCCGTACAAACACAAATCCCAGGATACAGATGAGGCCGTAGAGCCAGAATGTTCCTGATGCTTTGAAAGTACTGTTCAGCATTGGAAAAGTCATGGTTAGAATGGTACAGCCCACCCAGAGTGAAAAAGTACCGATTGACATAGCCGTTGCCCGTATCCGGTTAGGAAAAATCTCGGATAACAGCACCCAGGTTACTGGTGCCAGTGTAGTTCCGTAAACAGCTATTGCCATCAATACC
>CAIXKO010000617.1 GCA_903919925.1 uncultured Bacteroidota bacterium
GGACCTGGTTCAGCATAAATGTAATCGATACCGATATGTCGGTTGACCATGTTTTAGGCAGTCTGACTGGCAATGATGGCGATTACATCAAGAATCAAACGGTATCGGCAACCTATTATGAAGGTGTTGGTTGGTTTGGAGAGCTATTGGAGATCGATCCCGGGGAGATGTATAAAATAAAGATCGCGGCAGCAGATGAAATTATTTTTGAAGGTTTACCGGCCGATCCGTTGATTTATCCGGCAACGATTCATACCGGCTGGAACTGGATCGGTTACCTGCCCCAATCGGCCAAAGGTATTATTCAGTCTCTGTCCAGCATCATTCCTGCCGCTAATGATTACATTAAGAACCAGACTATATCCAGCACCTTTGTTGAGGGAGATTCATGGTTTGGAGAGCTGGTCAATCTGGAACCCGCGGATGGATATATGCTGAAGACCAGTCATCCGGCAGTATTAACTTTCCCGGTTTTCGGAACGTTTACCGATGCCAGGGACAATACTGAATATCCCTGGATAAAGATAGGCGACCAAATCTGGATGGCGGGTAACCTGGCCTGGTTGCCAGGTGTTGACCCACCAACCAGCGGATGGCCAACTTATGGGTTATACTATGTTGGTGGCTATTCAGGCAATGTTGTGAGTGATGCAAAGAATTCAGCCGGTTTTACCACTTACGGGGTGATCTATAACAGGGAAGCTGCAAAAACCGCATGTCCATCAGGCTGGCATTGGCCCAGCGATGCCGAATGGACCACTTTATCGAGTTATTTTTCCGCAACGGATGGAGGGAAAATGAAAGAACAGGGAACCGGTCATTGGACATTTCCCAACACCGGTGGCACCAATGAAAGTGGATTAACCGCCCTTCCCGGAGGCTACCGGAGCAACCTTACAAAGAATTTCCTGCAAACCGGCAACAATGGATACTATTGGACATCAACAATATCAGCCGGGTCGGAAGGTTGGTATCGCGGTCTGTATTTCAACAGCAATGAAATAAACAAGCTCCCCGGCGATTTCAGTAACGGCTACTCGGTCCGATGCATTTTTGGACGGGATACCACTTTGCCCACTTTAACCACAACCGCTATTTCCGGAATCACACAAAACACCAGTGTTTCCGGAGGCAATGTTATTAAAGACGGTGGCTTACCGGTAACCGCGAAAGGCGTTTGCTGGTCCCTTACCAACAACCCAACCACAGCTGACCCAAAAACCTCCGACGGCACCGGAACCGGTGAATTCATCAGTGCCATTACCGCGTTGGATGCCCAAACAACCTATTTTGTGAGGGCTTATGCAATCAATAGTTCGGGTACCAGTTATGGCAATGAAATTAGTTTTACCACTCTGGACGGAAACACTTTTGCTGACACCCGCGACGGGCACATATACAAAAAGGTAACGATCGGAACCCAAACATGGATGGCCGAAAACCTTGCTTATCTACCTTATCTCAGTGCTTTAAATACCGGATCAAATACAGCCTATCATTATTATGTATATGCCTATTACGGAACCTTAGCCGGTGCCAAAGCGAATGCCAATTATATTGCTTACGGGGTATTATACAACTGGCCCGGAGCGATGGTTGGGGACGCATCCAGCACTGCGGTTCCAAGCGGCGTTCAGGCAATTTGCCCGCCAGGCTGGCATTTGCCCAGCGATGGCGAATGGACCATTCTGACTGATTATCTGACCCTCAATGGTTATGGATTTGGAGGGACTGGTGTGGATGTTGCCAAATCACTGGCCTCCACCACCGGTTGGTATCCCAATTCAACTTTGGGAACGATCGGCAACGATCAGGGAAGTAATAACACCAGCGGATTTAATGCCCTTGCAGGAGGCACCGGCGACTACCTGGTGGGTGGTGGATGCCATTCGCTTGGGGATGCAGCCTATTTCTGGTCGGCAACCGCGAACGACGCAACGACCAGCTGGATCCGCGCGCTGAACTACGGCCGGGATTATGTTTCGCGATACGGAAATTACAAGTATCTGGGGCATTCTGTCCGCTGCCTGAAAAATTAGCGTTGCACTAATTTTTGATTTTTGCCCGGTATTCTTTCATCTGCCGGGTAGGCTCGATAATGGAATAGCCTTTCCAGATGGAATCGGAATACGAGGAAATGCGTTCGGGCGTTACTCCTTTTTCCAGGATCTTTTTAAACTTTTCCGGAGTGCTGCTCTCGCGGTACACCACCAGA
>CAIXKO010000618.1 GCA_903919925.1 uncultured Bacteroidota bacterium
ACCGCTCATGTACTGAATGTACATGAGCGGTTTTTTTTAATCGATTGTGGTGAAGGTACCCAAATCCAATTCCGGAAATTCCATATCCGATTTGGTAGGGTTCACCAGATTTTTATCAGTCACTTACATAGCGATCATATCCTGGGGTTATTCGGATATCTCGCTACGCAAACTCTTATCGGAAGAAAAAAAGAAATTGATGTTTTTGGCCCTCCGGACCTGGAAAGATTTGTTAAAAATCACTTCGCTCTATTTCCCGAATCCCTGGTGTTGCCGGTTAAATTCCATGCCCTCGATCCTTCCGGGGCCTTTCAAATATTCGAAGACAAAGCGGTGGAGGTAACTTCCTTTCCGGTTAAACACAGAGTACCCACCTGGGGATTTTTGTTCCGCGAGAAACTAAAGGGCCGGAATTATGAGTTTATTAAACCAAGGTCTTACGCCTTTTGTACGGATACCCTTTTTTCTCCTGAATTAGCACCATTTTTTGAGGGTTGTAACCTTCTTTACCATGAGGCAACTTATGCACAGAAAGATATTAGCCGAGCCGCGGCAACTTTTCATTCAACCGCTAAACAAGCCGCAGATATCGCTCTTTTGGCGGGTGCAAAAAAACTGGTGATTGGCCACTTCTCCGCCAGATATAAAGATATTTCCGTACTGGTAAATGAAGCAAGGGAGACGTTTCCCGATACTCTCGAAGCAGTAGACGGACTCATTATCGATATCCCCCTTCCGGCCCCGGATCCTGTTAAAAGTATCCCTTTTGAATAAGCCAGGCGGACAAAAACAATCCTGGTGGTGTACTGTGGCTGAATTTTGTATATTATTGCGGAATAACATCTACTGATATGGAAGACACCATTCTGATTCTTGATTTCGGATCTCAATATACACAGCTTATTGCCCGTAAAATCAGAGAGTTAAACGTGTATTGTGAGATACATCCTTTTAATAAGCCACCGATTCCTGGGGACCATATAAAAGGGGTTATTTTATCGGGAAGTCCTTTTTCCGTGCGTGATGAGAATGCTCCCAAACCCGATCTGTCACTTTACAAAGGAGTAGTCCCGATTTTGGGCATTTGTTATGGAGCCCAGTATTTATCCCATTTTTTCGGAGGAGAAGTGCTCCCTTCAAACCAACGTGAGTACGGCAGGGCAAATCTTTCGTTTGTTGATCACACTGACCCTCTTTTCGGAGGTATTTCCATCAATACGCAGGTTTGGATGTCGCACGGTGATACCATTGCGAAAATTCCGGATAATTATTGCATTACTGCCAGCACAAACGATGTAAAAGTAGGTGGCTTTCGAATTCGCGGCGAGGAAACGTATGGTATCCAGTTTCATCCTGAAGTTTACCATACTTTTGAAGGGAAGGATCTGCTTCGGAATTTTCTGGTTGATATTTGTGGATGCAATCAAAGCTGGACCCCTGATATCTTTATCGAGAGTACTATTCAAACAATACGCAATATTGTTGGAAACGATCCTGTGGTATTGGGTTTGTCGGGCGGGGTGGACTCAACCGTGGCAGGTGTGCTGCTCCATAAGGCTATTGGAAGCAGGCTCACCGGTATTTTCATCGATAATGGGTTACTTCGGAAAAATGAATTTGATACCGTTCTGGAATCCTATAAGCACCTTGGACTAAATGTTATAGGCGTGAGAGCCGCTGATGAGTTTCTTTCACAGCTGGTCGATATTACTGACCCTGAAAAGAAGCGGAAGGCTATTGGCCGCGTTTTTATTGAGGTTTTTGAACGTGAGGCGGCTAAGCTGACTGATGTTCGTTGGCTGGCTCAGGGTACAATTTACCCGGATGTTATTGAATCGGTTTCGGTAAACGGACCATCAGCAACCATTAAATCGCACCATAATGTTGGCGGACTGCCAGAAAAAATGCACCTTAAGATTGTGGAGCCTTTGAGATTATTGTTTAAAGATGAGGTGCGAAGGGTGGGGCAGGCATTGCATATTCCGGAAGCTTTTCTTAAACGGCATCCATTTCCCGGTCCCGGCCTGGGTATCCGGATTCTTGGTGCTGTAGACGCCAACAAAGTGCGTCTGCTCCAGGAAGTCGATTTCATCTTTGTTCAGGGTTTGAAAGATGCAGACCTTTATGATCAGGTGTGGCAGGCAGGAACCATGCTGCTCCCCATTCAGGCAGTGGGCGTTATGGGCGATGAACGAACTTATGAAAGCGTTGTCGCGCTTAGGGCGGTTACTTCAACAGATGGAATGACAGCCGATTGGGCCCATCTTCCGTACGAGTTCCTGGCAAAAATCTCTAACGATATAATAAATAAGGTACGTGGGGTAAACCGCGTGGTTTATGATATCAGCTCCAAACCACCCGCTACTATTGAGTGGGAGTAAGAAAAAAAATCCGGTTAATCAATGGCCCTATCTCTTCCAGCGGTAAAACGTGATCGGGCTTGAACCGCTCCAGTACCGACTCCGGCATCCTGGCTACAGCGGCCGTTTTGGGATCCTGTATGATGACCAACCCACCGGCTTTTTTGATTAACTCACTTCCGGCAGCTCCATCCCAGTTAGCACCCGTAAGGATAATACCTATTAAACGGCTACCAAATGCCCACGATGCAGTCTCAAATAATACATCGATGCTGGGCCTCGAGTAATTTACTTTCTCTTCATTACTTAAACTGATCGTACGATCCTCCTCTACAAGAACATGGTAATCAGGTGGGGCAAAATAAATAACCCCCGGTTGCAATAACTCCTTTTCCTCCGCTTCCTTTACCGTCAGGCTACACAACCTGTCAAAATAAGTAACAATAAACGAATCCGATGAAGCACTGATATGCTGCACAATAAGAATGGGTACCGGTAACCTGGCATCGATATTCGGAAGAATAATGCCAAGCGCATCCAACCCTCCCGCCGAAGTACCAATCACTATCGCATCATACCGATACTCATTTTTGTCCCCCATAACAACCTTATTACTAATTCTTCACGTTTCTTTCCTCCTTCTACCTTCTACCTTCTTCCCCCTCTTCACTCTCTTCAATCTCTTCACACTCTTCTCGTTCTTCACGTTCTTCTCGTTCTTCCCGTTCTAATATTTCTTCCTGAAAATCTTCCACTTCGAAACCACCGGTTCAAACAAATCTTTATGTGGCGAAAACGTAATGCTCTCCTTCGACCCCAGACATAAAAATCCCCCCGGAACCAAACTATCCCGGAATAATCCTACCACTTTGTCCTGAAGGTTTTTATTGAAATAGATCAGCGTATTCCGGCACATCACCAGGTTCATCTCTCCAAAAACGCTGTCGGTTACCAGATTGTGATCCGCAAAAACAATGTTTTCCTTTAAAGTCTTCTTCAAAATAGCCGAATCGTATCGGGCATTGTAATAATCAGAAAATGAAAATTTCCCACCCGATTTAATGTAGTTCCGGGTATATTCTTTCATCTGAGTAGCAGAATAAATGGCCTCGCGCGCCTTTTGCAACACCGAGGGATTGAAATCGGTGGCATAAATCTGTGTACGGTTCAATAGTCCCTCCTCTTTGAGCATAATGGCCATCGAATAAACTTCCTCGCCGGTTGAACATCCTGCATGCCAGATTTTGATAAAAGGATAGGTCTTCAGTACCGGGATAACTTGCTCGCGAACTGAAATAAAGAACTCCGGATCACGGAACATTTCGGTTGTGTTGATCGACAGATCCTGTAATATTAGATGGAAGAACGATTCATCATACAAAATACGATGCTGCAGTTCGGAAACGGTACTTATCCCCGAAAGAGCCAGACGATGCATAATGCGCCGCTTGGCGTGGGCTTTTCCGTAATCGCGAAAGTCATACCCATACCGCTGATAGATAGCCTCCATCAAAAGATTGATCTCAATAACCAGTGGTTCCTGGGCTAAGGATTCTTCATTTAATTCTTGTACAACCATACCCTAAGCATTGAAATTAATTTCTCGGAGTCAATCGGTTTTGTGAGGTAATCGGTGGCACCGGCACGTATGCATTTCTCCCGGTCACCTGGCATCGCCTTGGCTGTTAGCGCAATAATGGGGAGCTTCCGAAACTTCAGGTCCTTGCGAATCTCTTCCATCGCTTCGTAACCATTCATTTCAGGCATCATAATGTCCATCAAAATCAGATCAACATTATTGGCCCTTAACTTATCGATCCCATCACGGCCGTTTTTCCCAATCAGTATCTTTAATCCTAAATCTTCAAGCAAACTGGTCAAAGCAAAAACATTGCGCATGTCATCGTCAACAATCAGTATCGATTTATCTTTCATAACATCTTCCCTGGGATGAAGGTTCCGTAGCATTTTTTGCTTTTCCTCAGGCAAGTTTGATTCAACCTGATGCAGAAACAAGGTCGTTTCAGCCAGGAGGCGCTCGGGCGATTTGATGCCCTTAATGATGATACGGTCAGAGTAAGATTGTAACTTTTCCTCCTCTTCACGGGTCAGTTCTTTGCCGGTATAAATGATTACCGGCATCTTGTGAGCATCATTCCTCTTTCCGATTTTTTGCAATAGATCATACCCGGTCATATCACCTAAGCCAAGATCGAGGATCATGGCATCAAATGTCTCCGTTTTTAATAACTCCAAAGCCTCCTGACCTTTGCTTGCAGAAACGATTTGAATGTTTTCTTCTCCAATCAACTCATTAATGCTCAGTCGCATAGCTTCATCGTCTTCCACAACCAGTAATTTCTTTAATGGCTTCGATATTAACCCTTCAATTTTATCGAAAGCATCATTGATCTCATTTACTGTTACTGGTTTACGCAGGAACCCGATAGCTCCCTTCCTGAGTGCTTCCAAACTTTTGTCGGATCCCGACATGAAATGTACCGGTATGTGCCT
>CAIXKO010000619.1 GCA_903919925.1 uncultured Bacteroidota bacterium
ATGAAATGTTTGAAAAATTTTCGGTAAAAGCAAAGGTGTTATTTGCACTTCTTACTGTAACTATCATTACATCAGTTACTGTTGGGCTGATTGCTTTAGGTTTGGGAATTACCACTCTTAAGGTGGAAACATACAAGAAACTCGTTTCGGTAAGGGAATTCAAAGCCGGTCAGGTGGAGAATTATTTCAAATCCATGCATAAGCTGGTGATTAACTATTCCAGAGGCAGCGATTTGACATCAGCCTTGAACTTTTATAACCATACCGGCATTCCGGACCCGGATTTTGATTCTATCACTAACTTCCGGAATCTGGAGAGTTTTGCGGGATCATTTGGCTTCACCAACCTATATCTGGTTAATGATGAATCCGGCATAGTGCTTTTTTCAGTGAATCCCGATGTAAAAGCAGGTACATCACTGAATATCGGAACATTGTCCAAAACCTTTCTGGCCAAAGCCTACCGTATGGCTGCGATTTCAAACCATCCTGATTCGGTATTTCAAACCGATTTCCAGCCTTTTGAACCATCCGGTAATTCCAATACTTCGTTTTTTGCTTGTCCGGTTTGGTATGGAAACAAAAAATCAGGCGTACTCATTTTGCAGTTTTCAATTGATCAGATAAATTCTCTTATAACCGATGGGGGTGACTGGACAACCATGGGCCTTGGGCAAACAGGGGAAACATGCCTTGTTGGGGAGGAACGGTTGATGAGAAATCAATCGCGCCTGCTTGCCGAAAAGCCAATCGATTATTTTAGCAAAATCAAATCAACCAATATAAGCGACAAAACTATCTCCAGGATTCGGGAAGCGAATTCTGCCATCGGCTTATTGCCTTTTAATACACAGGAAATACGGTTAGCCTTTCAGGGAGAGGCTGGTACCGGATTAATTATTGATTACCTGGGCAATAAAGTTTTCGCAGCATACAAACACCTGAATGTTAATAATATTAATTGGGTCATTGTTAGCAAAATAGACCGAAGGGAGGTTTTTAAATCAATCCGGAAATTATTAGTTAAATATTTGCTTTATATCATCATTCTCTTTTTGGTTATTATCCCGTTTTCAATCGCCTTTGCACGCGATCTTAGCCAGCCTGTGGAGGCCCTGGCCATTGCCAATGAGCAGCTGAATACTCAGTCGGCTGCAATAAAATCCGCCGCAAACGGCATTATTATTACTGATTTAAAAGGAGTGGTGCAATGGGTAAATCCTGCTTTTACCCGGTTAACCGGATATGAAATGGAGGATATGGTTGGACATGGTCTAAATATTTTGAACTCAGGAGCCCAAACCAAGGAGTTCTTTACACAAATGTGGAAGAAAATTCTGGCTGGTGAGGTATGGCATGATGAAGTGGTTAACAAACGCAAAGATGGTACCCTTTACACCGAGGAAATGACCATCACGCCAGTGCATGACAGCGCAGGAAAAGTATCGCAATTCGTTGCTATTAAGCATGATATAACTGAACGGAAGCGGTTGGAACAGATCGTCAAAAGTGCTAATTTGCGGATGGAAGGCGAGCTGAATGTGGCCAGGGATATACAAATGAGTATGCTGCCACTGAAATTTCCGGCCTTTCCTGATCGGCAGGATATTGATGTATTTGCAAAACTGATTCCTGCACGGGAGGTTGGGGGCGATTTTTACGATTTCTTTTTCATTGATGAGGAGAACTTTTGTTTCGTTATTGGCGATGTTTCCGGAAAAGGAGTGCCCGCTGCATTGTTTATGGCGGTTACCAAAGCACTGCTAAAAGCTGGTGCCAGCAATGAACGATCCACCGCTAAAATTCTTGCCCACGTAAATAATGAAATTAGTCGCGATAATGAAAATTCAATGTTCATTACCGTTTTTATGGCCATATTGAATACAACCACCGGATACCTGGTTTACACTAATGCCGGCCATAATCCACCGTTTTTATTAAGTAAGGCGGAGGAAAAACCAGTTAAATTGAGCGATCTGCACGGGATGGCCATCGGAGTGGAAGAGGGAATAGATTATGCCGAAACAGTTTTGCAGATTAATCGTGGTGACTCTATTTTTAGTTATACCGATGGGGTAACAGAGGCACAGAACGAGAAGGGTAAACTTTTTTCTGAAAAAAAATTATCTAATTTATTAAGTAATTATCCCTTTATCGATTGTAAAAATTTGGTAACCAATGTTCTGGATGATGTTATCCAACATGAAAACGGAGCCGAGCATGCTGATGATATTACCCTGATGACCATTCATTTCAAGGAGCAAACTGCTGATTCAGTTGTCGATTTCTTATATACAAGTTTGTCGAATAAGTTGGAAAACATTGGCCCCCTGATCGCAAATTTTGAGGTGTTCGCAGGTAAGCACAACATCGCTACGGAAATAGTGCAGAAAATAGATATCGTTTTCGATGAATTGCTCAGTAATACTATTTTATATGCTTATCAGGAGGCTTCTGAACATATCATTGAAGTAAAAATCAGGTTTTATAAAGAGAAACTCACTGTTACTATTATGGACGACGGAATTCGATATAACCCGTTTGACCGGTCAGATCCCGATACTTCACTTGCTTTGGATGATAGAGAGATTGGTGGGTTAGGTGTGCATTTGGTTAAATTATTGGTTGATGATTATCATTATGAATACAAAAATCAGGTTAAAAAGAATATAACCACTTTTAAAAAACGAATTTAAATATTATTGAAATGGATATTAAAATAAAAGAATCTGGCGATGTAACGATCATAGATTTTATTGGCCGGCTGGATACTGCAACTTCACCCGCTGCAGAATCTGAAATAAATAAAATATTGGAAAGAGGCTGTAACCGTGTATTAATTAATCTTAAAGGCCTGGAATGGGTAAGCAGCTCCGGATTGCGGGTGTTGCTGGTTACTGCTAAAAAATTATCGGTTATTAAGGGAAAGCTAAGAATATGTGAGCCTAATGAGGTAGTGAATGAAATTCTCGAAATCTCTGGATTCAGCTCGATATTGAATGTCAGAGTTTCCGCCGCCGAAGCATTATCGGAACTTCAGTTTTAGATTACCGAAATAATTGATGCTCTTTTTTAACCAGTCAAAGTACAGGGCCAGGTAAAGTCCCATGATCATTAAGAAAATTACCCCTGAATTAAAATAAAAGGTAGAGATTTCGAGATTACCAATGACTTTGCATGGAGCGTAAAAATGTGCGCGGCCTGATCTGCTTTCAGGGGCCCTGAAAATCGGTGCAACCTTGATCAGAAATTTGTCACCAGCCTGAACAAGACTATTATCTATATTCTGATTCGTAAGAATCGTTGCCAGCGAAGTGTTATGATAAAGTTTTTTATAATTAATTAATTCTTCCTGCCCCATTTCCGTAACCAATTTTGCAGTGATGTTATCTTTCTTTCTTTCAGCATCAAGATAAAGGTTTTTATAAATGGTCCTCAGCTGATCGAGGTGATGGGCGGCACTATCTCCCATGGAACGGGTGAAACGCTCACTGTTCAGACAATCATAATGTCCGAAAACCGGAATTAAACTATCCCGGTCCATTTGTTTCATCTCGTTAACAATCGTTTTGAATGAATTCAGTTCCGGTAACTGATTGTTTTTTACGGTCCGGTTAAAGGAAACTGATCCAATTAAATTCGATAATCTAGGAATAATTAATTCACCTTTGATGAAATACCCGGACATTTCCCTTTCAATATCGTAATAGTTGATGTCGTATTTGTTTTTTGTATACTGCTCAACTGCAAGTGCTTCAAATGCCCATCGCGATACCATGACATCGCCGATAACCGGTACCGCATTGTTTTTTGAATTTACACCTTTAAGATCATCGAATTTAACTATTAATCCGCAAAGAAGTATTTGTGGGATGATCAGCAGCGGGATGGTTATATAAATAGTAACCACACTGTTTAATCCGGATGAAATATTCAATCCGGCCATATTGGCAAATGCTGCTGTCAAAAAAAGAATCGTCCAATATTTAATAAACAGTCCTTCCATTCCAAGCACCCATGAGCTAATTGCCACAAATAGAAAGGATTGCAAAAGTGATACAGCTAATAGGAAAACAATTTTCGAATTCAGATAACTCAGCCTGCTTAATCTTAAGAATGCTTCACGTTGCATGATTTTCCGGTCCCTGATTATTTCCTCGGCGCTCAGACTCATGCCCTGGAAGAGCATAACAATGATGGCCATGAAAAGATAGGAAGGGAAATTTTTGTTCAATCCAAAAAAATAACCATCTTCTGTGGAATAGCGGGTTAAGAAGCTTACCACCAGAGCCAGAACAGGAGCTTGAAGAAGATTGATATAAATATACTGAAGATTTGAAATTTTGGTTTTCAAATTTCTCGTTAAAAATATCTTAAACTGTTTTAAACGGGAGGGTTTAAACAAGTTAGCTACAGGATCATTTGTAGTTTCCGGAGCAATAAAATCAACTTTGTTTTGAATCTTTTCATGATAGGTTGAATGCAACTCCTCGGGCGAAAATTTTCTTTCACCAGTTAACCTGCCCGATTCATCGAATTTATGATTCCCGATAATTTCAAGCACTTGTTCAGGATTAACATTGCCACAGGCACTGCACTCGCAATTTTCCGGGTCAATGTGTTTATCCATCTCCTTAAAGTAAGCAATGGCATCCAAAGGATTTCCTGCGTAAATCGGATAACCTCCCTTGTCAAAAATCCAGAGCTTGTCAAACAAACGATAGATAAATGAAGATGGCTGGTGAATGTTCACAATAATCAGCTTTCCCCTATGAGCTTGCTGCTTCAGGAGGACCATGATTTTTTCAGAATCACTTGAAGAGAGGCCGGAAGTAGGTTCGTCGACAAATAAAATGGCCGGTTCCCTGATGAGTTCCAACGCAATGTTTAACCGTTTTCGCTGACCGCCACTTAATACTTTTGCAAGTGGATTGCCAACAATATGGTTACGGATTTCAAACAGGCTGAGATCTTTGAGTAATTTATCAATCCTTTCCCTGATTTGCGAAACGGACAAATGATTCAAACACAGCAATGCATTAAAGTAAATGTTCTGATAAACAGTAAGTTCCTCAAATACCAGATCATCCTGAGGAATATAGCCGATCAATCCCTCTATTTTTTTATAGTCTTCATGGATATCGATCCCGTTTATGGTAACCTTGCCGGATTTCAGCGGCAGACTGCCATTCAAAACATTCAAAAGGGTGGATTTACCAACTCCACTTCCTCCCATTACCGCTATCAATTGCCCGGAGGGCTCCGAAAAGCTGAAATTATGTATGCCATTATTGCTTTTGGAGAATGTGTATTCAATCGCATTGCTGGTAAAGACCAATGGATCACTGGATTGAAATTTAAAGAAAATCGCAGAAATTTCTGTGTAATAGATGCTGGTGTTTAATTTCCCACGGATGATGCTG
>CAIXKO010000620.1 GCA_903919925.1 uncultured Bacteroidota bacterium
ATTGCCGAGGTTGCACTCAAGGAATCTCTTGAACAATTAAACCTTGCGAATCTGAATCTCGAAAGAAGGGTTGAGGAGCGCACCCTGGAAATTGTGGAGCTTTCCAGTCTGCAGAAGGCAATCTTGTCCAATGCTCCCCTGACCATCATGACGATCAATGAATCAGGTATTTACCAGAGTGTTAATCCAGCAGGGGAAAAGATGCTGGGGTACTCAGCCGAGGAGATAATAGGCAAAATGAATCTTTTTTCGTTTCATGATCGGGAGGAGATGGTCAAGGTCTGTCAGGAAAAGACAGGAATAAGCAACCCAACCGATGATGAAATCTTCCAGGCGGTGATGCAATACATGTTTCACCGCACCACAGAATGGACCTGGATCAGAAGGAATGGCGAACGGTTCCCAATACGGATTACCCACAGTTCAATTATTGATGAAAATGGGAATCTGCAGGGGTATATGGGGTTAATCGATGATATCACCCAAGAGAGGTTAGCTCTGGAATCTATCCGGGAGAGTGAAGAACGTTTTCATAATATGTTTTATGATCATTCGGCCGTCATGCTCCTTATAAATCCGGATAATGGCGCCATCCTTGAAGCGAATAAAGCGGCCGGTGATTTTTATGGGTTCTCGGATGAAGAAATGCATAAACTGAATATTTCTGATATAAATGCATTGCCAGTTGAATCCGTCCTCGCAGAAATGGAGGAGGCATTATCTCAAAACCGCAATTACTTTGTTTTTCAGCATAGAACTTCCAGACGAGAAATCAGGACTGTGGAGGTTCATTCAACTCCAATCATAGTCAGGGGTGAAAAGGTATTGTTTTCGATTATTCATGATATAACTGAGAGAAAATCAGCTGAAAATGCTCTCAGAAAAAGTGAAGCCGAAAACCGGGCTATTATTCAGGCTGTTCCTGATCTGATGTTCCGAATCAGCCGAGATGGCACGTACCTCGATTCGCATTCCCATAATGAATCATCTTTGTATGTTCCGAGAGACTTCTTTATTGGCAAAAATATTAGTGAAATTTTGCCTCCGGATCTTGCAGCACAGTCCATGCAGGCAATCGGGAAATCCTTCAGCACCGGTGAGGTTGAGCACTATGAATACTCGCTGAGTGTTAAGGACAGGGATCGGTATTTTGAGAACAGAATCATTGCCATATCCGATAATGAAGTCCTGTCGATAATTCGTGATATCACTGAACGCAAAGACTCTGAAGCCGCACTTAAAATGCAAAGTGCTGCTTTCGAGTCATTTGCATTAACAATCATTATCACCGATACAGCCGGACATATCCAGTGGGTCAATCCTGCCTTTACAAAACTTACCGGATATACCGTTGAAGAAGCAATGGGTAAAACACCCGGTGAACTTGTATCATCAGGCCAACAGGGCGATGAATTTTACGCTGGTTTTTGGGAAACGTTGCTTAACAAGAGAGTATGGTCAGGCGAGATCCTAAACCGAAGGAAAGATGGCAGCCTGTATCATGAACAGGAAACGATCACGCCGGTATTGGATCCCCAGGGTAATGTATCCAGCTACATTGCAATAAAAATTGATATTACTGAGACAAAGAAGGCTCAGGAAGAATTGCTGTGGAATAAATCGTTACTGGAGTTAATGTCCAATTCCTCACCATTGGGTTTTCTGGTGGTCGATAACCGTAATGATGAGATCCTTTACTTCAACAAGAGGTTCTGTCAGATCTGGGAATTGGAGCAAATTCAGGACCAGATGGAGCGCGGTGAATTGAAGAACAATGATATTATACCGTATTGTTTGCTAGTTCTTGCCGATATTCCTGCATTTGCTGAATCCTGCACCCCCTTGCAGGATGAGGAAAACAGGATTATTATTGAAGATGAGATTCCTTTTACTGAAAACAGAGCCGTCCGACGGTTTACAACTCAGATACGAGGGGCGAATGACGAATACTATGGGCGTTTTTACATATTTGAGAATATTACAGATCGCAAAAGGGCTGAGTCGAACCTTAGAATAGCCCGTAATGAAGCGGTTAGTGCCAACCTGGCAAAAAGTGAATTTCTTTCACGCATGAGCCATGAATTGCGAACTCCAATGAATTCGATACTGGGATTCGCACAGTTACTTGAAATGGGTGACCTAAATCCCAGACAAAAGAAGGGTGTATCCCATATACTTAATAATGGAAAGCACCTTCTGGAATTGATTAATGAGGTACTCGATATTTCAGGAATTGAAGCCGGCCGTCAGCATATAACCACAGAACCTGTGAAGTTGGCAGGAATCATTAACGAGGTTAAAGATAGTATTCATGTTGCAGCAGACAAGAGAAGAGTGTCGGTCACCCTGGCAGATTCTCCGTCCAATAAGCTTTTTGTCCGGGCGGATCGGTTACGCTTAAGACAAATTCTTATTAACCTGCTTAACAATGCAATAAAGTATAACAAAGAAGGCGGTTCGGTAGTCATAGAAACCAAACTAAAACGCTTCCCCGAAGCAGTTGAGAATCGGATCAGAATCTCGATCAGTGATACCGGTAATGGGATACTGCCCGAGGATATCGGCAAGTTATTTCAACCTTTTGAAAGGATTGGAGCAGGCAGAACGGAAACTGAAGGTACAGGCCTGGGATTGGTGGTGGTGAAAAAGCTTACGGAAGCTATGGGTGGAATCATTGGCGTTGACAGTACTTTTGGCCAGGGAAGCACTTTCTGGATTGAACTGGCGACCAGTGATCAGGAAGGGACGG
>CAIXKO010000621.1 GCA_903919925.1 uncultured Bacteroidota bacterium
CAAGCAGAATCTTCCGGGTGTCAAGGTTTCAGGTGGGGTGAGCAACCTTTCGTTTGCCTTCCGGGGCCGCGAAAATATCCGGCAGGCAATGCATGCAGTATTTTTGTATCATGCTATTCGCGCCGGTATGGATGTGGGTATTGTAAATCCAACCATGCTGCAGGTGTATGATGAAGTGGATCCTGCACTGCTGAAGCTTGCTGAAGATGTAGTGCTGAACCGCAGGAAGGATTCAACCGACCGCCTGCTGGCTTATGCTGAGATTTCCGGAGAAACAGATAAGAAAAGTTTGGGTTCGCCCGATGATTGGAGATTGCTAAAGGTTAAGGACCGGCTGATTCATTCGATGGTATCAGGTATCTCGGATTACATAGAGCAAGATGTGGAGGAAGCCCGGCACCTTTTTCAGTTTGCTCTCGAAGTGATTGAACAACCTCTTATGGAAGGTATGGGAGTGGTTGGCGACCGGTTTGGTTCAGGTAAAATGTTTCTTCCTCAGGTGATAAAAAGCGCACGGGTAATGAAAAAAGCGGTGGCTTATCTCACCCCTTTTATCGAGGCGCAGAAACTTGCCGGTGATGCCTCATCCAATGCGGGCAAAGTAGTGCTCGCTACCGTGAAGGGCGATGTTCATGATATTGGTAAAAATATTGTTGGTGTCATTCTGCAATGCAATAATTATGAAGTGATTGACCTCGGTGTCATGGTTCCAGCGGAAAAAATTATTGCTACCGTAATCCGCGAGAATGCAAGTATTGTTGGACTGAGCGGGCTGATAACCCCATCTCTGGAGGAAATGGCATACGTTGCCGGAGAATTACAAAAAGCAGGGCTCAGTCTGCCCCTTCTGATAGGTGGGGCAACCACTTCGGAATTACACACGGCTCTCCGGATCGATCCCCATTATTCCGGACCGGTGGTTCATGTCAGGGATGCTTCCAGGGTGGTGGGAGTTACCAGCCTTCTACTTTCTGCAGAAAAATCGGAAGGACGGAAAGCAGAGATTAAATCGGCTTATGAAAAAATCCGTTCCGATTATGCTAACCGCGATAAAGCAACTGGCTATATCTCTTTGATGCAGGCTCGCGAAAATTCCCTGAAAATCAAATTTCTTGAAAATGAAGTTATTAAGCCCAAGCAATTAGGCGTGGTCGATTTTTTTGATTTCCCTCTCGAAAAGCTTATCCCATACATCGATTGGTCATTCTTTCTTTATACATGGGATATCCGGGGCCGTTATCCGGCAATTCTGGAGGATCCGCTGAAAGGACCGGAAGCGAAAATTCTGATCCGTGATGCTGAGGAAATGCTAAATGAAATTATTGAGAATAAGTGG
The DNA here is from genome assembly GCA_903919925.1 of uncultured Bacteroidota bacterium. Classification (GTDB taxonomy): domain Bacteria; phylum Bacteroidota; class Bacteroidia; order Bacteroidales; family UBA12481; genus UBA12481. Next base: position 1,337 of record CAIXKO010000621.1, read on the forward strand.
TTGAAAGCAAATGGATTAGCTGGAATCTTTCCTGCCAGTTCTGATCGGGATGATATCCTTGTATATGATCCGGAAGATCCTTCAAAAATGCTCGAAAGGTTTTACTTTTTACGTAATCAGGAGCAAAAGGAAACGGGAGCGCCAAACCTCTGTTTGTCGGATTTTATTGCGCCTGAACAATCAGGATATAAGGATTATCTAGGTTTTTTTGCGGCCACTGCAGGTATTGGCTGCGATGAGAAAAGCAAGGAATTCACCGAC
>CAIXKO010000622.1 GCA_903919925.1 uncultured Bacteroidota bacterium
ACGGAATAACTCTTCAAACTGGTCAATGATAATCAGTCTGGATTGTTCCTCTGGATTGGTCAAGGTTTGCAAAACACGCACCAGCCCATCTTTCCCGCTTCGCAATTCCGTTGCAATATCTTTGGCTTTAGCATTTCCGGCTGTCAGCGACTCAGCCAGGTTCCCGATGGGGTCATCAGCAGGACGAAAAACACTCATTGCCCAGGAGGATACCGGATGTACGGTTTTGTTTTTTAGCAAAGCCGGAATGATACCCGCCTTAATGATGGATGATTTACCACAACCGGAAGATCCAACAATGGCCAGGAACCTCGTTTGAAACAATTTTTCAATCAGTTCATTGACTTGAAGTTCCCTACCGAAAAACAATTCGTCTTCATTAATCTCGTAACTCCGGATACCTGGAAATGGGTTATCGTGCAGGAGGAGTGGTGCCATGGATGATTTGAAAAATTAACTATGTATCAATTTTAGAAAATTCATGGAAAAATAACGATTTTTTCTCTTTCATAAACCTCCATTTTGCTTTTGGGAAAAAAAACTCAATCACGATTAAGGTAATCTTTCGAAAATGCAATATTGAAATTAAAAACAGATAGCTTTATCACCAGTATTAATGATTATTCGGACAGCTTGAATTCGAAAGCAGAATCAGTGATAAAAAACCATGGTGCAATTAACGCAAAACATTCCCTCGTATCTGCTCAAAGTGATCATTTCAACTTTTACACAGTTGATCATTCTTTTGGGCCCGATTGTGCTGCTGGCTCTTTTCATGAGTATTGTTTCCAGGCAAAATGAAAAATTGAGCTACCTGGTTTTAGGACAAAAAGGTTACCTTTACTTGTTTGGATGGCTTGGTACCGCCGTTCACGAGATTGGGCATGCATTTTTTGCCATTCTGTTCGGACATAAAATTGATGAAATCGTATTATTCTCTCCCGATCTGGTCAATGGATCCCTTGGACACGTTCGGCACAGTTACAACCCAAACAGCATTTATCAGAACATTGGGAATTTTTTTATCGGAATCGGTCCGGTAATTTTTGGCTCTCTAATTCTTTTTCTGATTTCTTCAATTCTTTTTGGATTTAATTTAAAAAACATCAATCTAACGGAATTCAATTCCGATTCGTTTTCAAGCATTTCCTCATTTAAAGATATTGCAGCTAACATTCTTGACAACATTTCTAACTATTTCAGGTACCTTTTTAGCGGACCGGGAACCGCTTTGTGGAAAATCCTGCTGATGATATACCTGCTATATTCAATCGGGAGTTCAATTACCCTGAGTCCGTCCGATATTCAAGGTGCTTTTACCGGTTTTCTTTTTTTTGTATTTGTTTTGTTTGCATTTAATTTAGCCACCATTTGGATGGGCAATTTTACCGTAAAAGCCTTTTATGCAGCAAATAATTATTTCTCGATTTTATATTTCCTTATCCTGCTGAGTCTGATTATCAATATAATCTTTATTTTTGTTTTGATACTGGTACATTACATTAAATTAATGATAATGAGTAATTTCGTAAAATAATAAACCTAAACATCATGAAACACTTCCACTTCTTTTTGAGTATTTTGCTTTTATTCTGCCTGGCAGGTTGCCAGCCTGCTCAAAAAAAAATCACCATCGGATATGTTCAGATCACACCTGATCCGGTTCTTGATGCTGCCAAAGCCGGAGTTTTTCGCGCGCTGGCTGATTCCGGCTTTATTGATGGGCAGAATATCAAAATTCTGGACAACAATGCGCAAGGCGATCTCTCCATGATCAACATGATATTGCAATCCTTTCTATCACAAAATGTTGACATGGTAATAACAAACAGTACCCCTTGTATGGCAGGCGCTGCTCAAACCATTCGTAACATACCAATTGTTTTCACTGTTGCTTTTAGTCCGGATCAGGTGGGGATGAAAACAACTCCTGATAATCTAAACGGAGTTTTCGATCCGCTCAAAACGGGTGATTTTGTTGATTTGATTCAGTTGTGCATTCCTGGGTTAAAGCGGATCGGGATACCATTTAATAATGCGGAGCCCAATGCGGAGTATTCTGAAAAGATGTTGAGCAAGGAGTTCTCACGGCGCGGAATCACTTTGGTTACTGCGGGTGTTACCAGCTCCAACGACATTTTGCAGGCGGGCCAATATTTGGCCAGTCAGCAGATTGATGCTATGGTGGTATCTGCTGACAATACCGTTTATCTCGGATTACCGGTTTTGGCTAAACTCGCCTCCGATCAAAAAATTCCACTATTTGTTACTGAACCTTTACAGGTTGAAAAAGGTGCCTGCATAGGTTTTGGAGCAAATTTCGAACAGTGGGGTTACCAAAGCGGACTCAAAGCGGTGGAGATATTGAAGGGAAGAGTTTCAGCCGGCAACCGGATTGAACCAATCATAAAATACGATCTCATCATTAACCGGAAAGCCTGCGCTGAGCAAGGGTTACAAGTTCCTGATTCATTGACCAGCCGGGCTACCCGGATCATAAACTAAACATCCCTATGAAATCCGTTTCACGAGGTATTATTGGGCTGATCGTGGTTTCAGCGATTTTGCTGCTCTCCGATCTCCAGAACCGCAATAAACCTAAATTTATTCCCAGGACCATTGATCAGGAACATTCTACTGTTCTTCCTGATAAAAAATTCAAGCTGGCCCTGGTTCACTATGTCGATAGCCATCACACGGAAGATTGCGAAAAAGGGTTACGCAAATTGCTGGAGGATAAGAATCTTCGTGAAGACGTGAATTTTACACTTAAAGTATATAATGCTCAAGGAGATATCTCCACCTTGAACAGTATCGCAGGATCTGTTGCCAACGAAACCTGGGATCTGATTTTTACCAGTTCTACCCCTACCATACAGATGCTGGCGAAAAAATTACCGGATGCCAAAATGGTTTTCACCAATGTGGGAGATCCTTTGGTTGTAGGTTTGGGAAAATCTTTTGAGGATCATCTGCCTAATATTTGCGGCATTTCAACCATGAGTGATTTCGATGGGCTGCTCAAAATGGTTCTGATCCTTCATCCGTCAATAAAACGGGTTGGAACGGTTTTCACCCCTGCAGAGGGCAACTCAGTATCTTATAAGGAGAGGCTCGAGGTTGCAGCAAAAAGCCGTGGTCTGGAATTAATTTCCTCCCCGGCAAATACCTCCACTGAAGTGCTCGAAGCTGCAAACGCTCTGGTTGCACAAGGAATTGAAGCCTTTTGCCAGATTTCCGACAACCTGACCGGCACTTGCAGCGCTGCCATCATAAAGGTTTCTCAGGGCAGCAAGGTTCCCTATTATGGGTTTGTTTCTCAACAGATCAGCCAGGGTGCTATTGCCGTTTGTGCCCGCGATTATTTCCAGGCTGGTTATGAAGCCGGTCAGATGGGTATAGATATTCTTGCCGGGAAAAGCCCCGCCGTTATTCCTTTTCGGTTTGTCGAAAAAACAAACTTCCTGATCAACCTGGAAAATGCCCGGTTTTATAATGTTACCGTGCCTAAACGATTATTCAACGATATTCCGCAACTAAAAACCATTGAAAAATAACTCTAAAAACCATTTGAATGGATAACAAACTGGAAATCCGGAAAGGCCCACCCGGCATGGAGCAACTGATCTTTCTGGAAGGAAGACTGGATGCCAGCTGGGCCGGACATCTTGATGACTACCTGAACAGCCTGGTCAGGGAAGGGTCGCACCGTTTGATTCTCAATATGACAGGCGTACAGTATCTAAGTTCCGCTGGGATCAGGATTCTGATCAATCAGTATAAAAAAATAAACAAGATCGGCGGATTGTTTATGTTACAGGAATTGTCGGATCCGGTTGCAGAGGTTCTTAAAATGGTTGGAATGCTGAGCATGCTAACCGAGCAGACCCGTCAGCCGGAAACAGCAGAAACTATTGAATCCCGGTTTTTGGAGATTAACCATTATCGGTTCGACAATGAAACCCTGTCAAATGGCCAAATGATCGTATCCCTGACTGGAAATCCGGGCCTGGCGCCAAAATCAGGATTCACTCAGGCCGACAGCCATTCCATCAGTTTCAAATCAAACCGTTATGGTATAGGCATCGGTGCTATTGGCCAGGGATTTGAAGATTGCAAAAGCCGGTACGGAGAGTTTCTGGCACTTGGAGAGGCCCTGATTTACAAACCATCCGACGGATCGAAAATTCCGGATTATACGGTAAAAACCGGGATGCTCCAGCCGGAAATCAATGCACTTTACTCTTTGCAGGCCGAAGGAAATTTTTCAAACCGGATCACCTTTGAACCCATGGGATCCAACCCTTCCATTTCGTTGCACGACCTGGCAGCGGGATTCTCACAAACTTCCGGTTTTACAAAATTCATGTTTTTGATGATTGCAGAAAGTGGCGGTCTGGTTGGTGTCAGCCTCACAACACCACCGGTTGGAGGAATGCATCTTTTTGATTTTCCCGGAATTCGGGAAAACATCAATTTTACCACCGAACCAGCTTATTCCAGAATGCTTACGGTTTC
>CAIXKO010000623.1 GCA_903919925.1 uncultured Bacteroidota bacterium
CGAGCTGGGCACGTTTCCCTGGCAGATGAGCCTGGGAATGAAGGGAATGACTATCAAACAGAATGAAGGAACCGCGGGGTGGAGCCTCGAACTGGCTATACCCTGGGATTCAATCCAATCGGTGAACCCCAACAAAGTGGCTATCGGCGAGGGAACGGAGATCGGATTCAACGTATATTTCTGCGACCAGGACGATCCGGCAGTTGCAGGCACCACACGTACCAAGCTGAACTGGATATTTGGGGCAACGGCTAATCCGGTGGATTTCGGCACCCTGGTACTGAAAGGATCAACCGGAATTGATCCCACACCGGCCGGCAACGGATTAAACCTCTTGGTTTATCCGAATCCTGCAAATGGTATCCTGAATATTTCGGCGAACGAAATTTCGGGGATCGAGATATACAATACTCTGGGCTCAAAGGTGTATTCCGATCTGAACGTTAAGCCAAAGACCGCAAGAATCGATGTTTCGGAATTCGCTAAGGGTAACTATATTTTACGTGTGACTGACCGGAAAGGAAAATCGGAAACTCAAAAATTTATTATCAACTAATATTTCCATCAATTCAGGAATCGATGAAAAAGAATATGAAAATACTAACTGCTTTTGCAGGGTTCTGTCTGTTATGGGCGCAAGCCACCGGTCAAACGCTTACCCCGCCTGTTATTGATGGAACCATAGATGCAGTCTGGAGTACCACTCCTCAGCTTGATGCGGCCAAAACCGTAATGAATCAGGGAGTTACCAATGCAGCGGACTTTAGTGGATTTAGCAGGGTTTTGTGGGATAATACGGCAATCTATCTGTTGGCGGTAGTGAATGACGATATTTTGGTCAATAACATGCCAACATCTTCGGATAATGATTGCGTGGAGTTCTATCTGGATCTCGACAATTCAAAAAATGCATGCGACGGATGTTCATGGCCGGCACATTCATACGATCCAAACGATTTTCAGTTCAGGTTTGTCTGGGGAAAGGATGGGGTAGCCGCATATAAGCATTATTTAGTAAAGGGTGGCGAACTCGATGCGGGCTTCGATCTGGATGGAATTCAATCGGCGCAAAACCGGACTGCCACGCCGGGAACGTGGGTAATGGAAGTAAAGATTCCATGGTCAAACCTTTTGTTTGCACCGGTTGCGGTTAACGGCAAAACAGGCTTTGACTTTGAGATGATCGACAACGATGGTACAGCACGGGATGCAAGGTTTGGATGGAACCACACTGCCGACAATGCGTGGCAGACGCCTTCGATCTTTGGGACCCTGAAAATGCTTGCAAACGGAGCCATAGAAATCGCCAACGACCTGGTGCCTCCGCCGGCTCCGGTAGTCACAGCCGCCGCTGATCCGAACGGACCCAACATTAACCTTTCGTGGAATGCTGTAACTGATGATCAGGGAACCGTGGTCAGGTATGATATCTATAATGGTCTTAAATTGTTTGTGGCAAGCACAACCAATTTAACCTATATGGTAACGGGTCTTCAATGGAGTACGGATTACACCTATTATTTAAAGGCGATCGACAATTCGCAGAACCATTCGGATTTCAGCAATCCTGCCACTGCCAGGGTGATAGATATGCCCACTGATGATAAGGTGCCCCCCACGAATCCCGTTGTTTCCGCAAAACAGGTTAAAAACTGGGTACAGCTTACCTGGACCGCATCCACCGACAACCTGGGTGTTGAAGGCTATAAAGTATATGAAACACTTACTGCGAATGTGGCTTTAAAAACGCTGCCTGCCAATCAGCTATTTTACCTGGCTGATCGCAAGGGTGGAGCCGACCTGGCCGAGAACACCGCATATACTTTTTATGTTGCCGCCTTTGATAAAGCCGGCAATGAATCGGTTCGTGTACCCGGAACAGCAACAACCGGAGTAAAAGGTCTGATTTATAAAACGAAATACATTGCCGCTCCCAATGTAACCATCGATGGTTTGTCAGACGACGCAGTGTGGGGTTCGCTGGACAAGGCGCTGATAGATAAAGTGCATCAGGGCACCGCAGTTGATCCCACTGATTTGAGCGGGTTCTTCAAAGCATTTGCCGACCTGAACAACCTGTATCTGTATATTGAAATAAACGATGAATCACTGAATGCCTGGGATGGAATTAGCGGGTATCCGAACCCAAATTATATGTATGATGCCATTGAGGTCTTCTTTTCCATGACCAATGCATATAATCATAATCCATTAAAAGCAGGCGATTCGCAGTTGCGGTTCAACTATGACGTATCAGATCAGATAACGGGGCAGTGGGGAACCCCAACAGGCCAGGTTCAGCTCGGGCCCAAGGATTCCAAGAAGGATGCCGATTTGAATATCACCTTTGCACAGGCTCTTTTCCCGGACAATTCCGGATATTCATTCGAAGCAAAAATCCCACTGAACAAACTTGCGGATCTGGCCGGTGGTTTTATTCCCTATTCCGGGGCCCGCATCGGATTCGATGTGAATTACCTGGATAATGACGGCACGGTAGATGCCAATAATAATGCTGCCCGCCAGAATGTTTATGCATGGGGCAATACTTCCGGTATAGATACCTGGAACAACACGGCGAACCTGGCCACCATGGAGTTTACAGGGGGGCCTTCGGGTATTGCACAGATAAAACAGGCAGCTTTCGAAGTATATCCAAATCCCGTAACAAACATGCTAACTGTTACATTAACAGATATTACCCGTGTTGAAATTTTTAATCTTACCGGGGCAATGGTTTACCAGGAAAAAGCCATTACCCGTGACAGGATGATGATCGACTTGTCGGGTTTGAGCCAGGGCACCTATTTGCTGAAAGTGTTTAATCATGAAGGCATATCGGGAAATCAATTAATTATTAAAGAGTAGGTTTTTCAGAGTAAATTGTAATTGGTTTAACAGGAATGGGTGAGTAATCTTGCTTGCCCATTCTTTTTTCCTGATCAATTCAAACACACATGGTTACGGGAATGATACGACTGACCGCATTAAGAACGGTAATATTTCTGACCCTGCATTTGCTATTTGCCTGTAAAGGGTTATCGGAAGGCTGGTACTTTTCAAATACAGGAGATGACCGCTTTTCAGGAAAATCTCGTGATACCCCCTGGGCGACCCTCGACAGGCTCAATACGCAGGAATTGAAGCCTGGTGACTCGCTGTTTTTCAGGCGGGGTGATATCTTCAGGGGACAATTAATACTGAGATATTCAGGTATTCCGGGTAATCCCATTTTCATAGGCACTTATGGCTCAGGTGATGCGCCTGTATTTTCCGGAACAATACCTGTACAAAAATGGCAGAAGTATAACGACCGGATCTTTTCAGCAGCTGTGAATTCTCCCGTCCGGTCGGTTTACATTGATCAGGTGATGGCAATTAAGGCTCGCTATCCTAACACCGGTTTTCTGACCATAGATAAAGGAATTGGCCGGGATGGGCTGGCCGATGAGTCGCTCAGGGAGGAGGGCGGGTACTGGAAGGGTGCAACTGTCAGGATCAGAACCATAGACTGGGTGTATGAAGTAAGAAAAGTATCATCCTACAAAAAGGGTGAAATACGGTTCGGAAAACATGCCGGTTATCCGGTAGAACAGGGATATGAGTACCGGTTTTCGCCGGATCAGAATCAAACCATGTATGATATCCAGCCGGGTTACGGATACTATCTGGAAGATAAATTCGAACAGTTGGATGCTCCTGGTGAATGGTATTTTGATCAAAAGGAAAACAGGCTGTTTATTATGGCGGATACGGCATCGCTCATCGAGGCGGGTGTGTTTGATTATGGGGTAAAGTTTGAAAATGAGATTCATGATATTGTAATTCAGGGGATTGTTCTCGAAAAGTACACCGGGGCAGGTACATACAGCGCTTACCCGGTTTGGAATTTGGATATTCGGGATAATGTATACAGGAATATGGATGGTTCCGGGATACGGCTCGATGGAATTCCTACCCACTGCACGATTTCCAGCAACCGGATGGACCGGATTAACTCGAGGGCGATTTCCCTGATGCGGGCGGTTGATTGCACCGTCACCGGCAATCAGATATCGCATACCGGCCTGATCAGGGGCTATGGATTAAGTGGTGTCAATGGCGCCTCAGCGATCTCCATGCCAAACCTTGAAACCCAGGTGCAATCGGAGCCCTTTGCGCATAATAACCTGATTCAGTTCAACACCATCGATAGTTGCGGTTATGTAGGTATCCGGGTGGATGGACACGATAACACCATAATCAATAATGTGATCAGCAATTGCATGCTCACACTGAACGATGGGGCGGGAATTTATTGTTTCGCAAGACAAACCGGGGTAACCTTTAAAAATACCATCCAAAATAATATAGTTATCAATATTATTGGTGATAATACGGGTACGCCGGGCAATTCATTAATAGCAAAAGGAATCTATCTTGATAACTATTCACATGAAAATATGGTGGAGGGAAATACCATTATCAATGCCCGTTCGGCCGGAATATTGGTCAATGACGGGTCGAACAGAAACAAAATCCTCAACAACAACCTGTTTGGAAACAATGCCGGGATTTCGTTTGCAGAATGGCGGAGTGTTGGACAGAATTACGGAAACGAAGTCAAAGGAAATTCGGTTATCTGTGCAAAAGCTTCCCAAAAGGCAATAGACCTGATTAATCATATTTCAAGTGAAATGAAGCCAGCCATTTTTGAAAATAATTTTTACTGCAATTTTTATGATCAGTATTTCTTCAGAATCCTGACTAATCATAAAATTTACCGGAATACCAGTGAAATGTCGTTTGATGTCTGGAAAGACAGGACGAGGCAAGATGGTACGAGCAAGTCTCTGAATCCTGGGGATTTGGTGAAATATCCGGGGGGAGCGATTATACTTTATAATGAGGGGAAGATTGAAAAAGAGTATTCAATTAAGGAAAAAAAATATTATTATATTGATGGGAAAAGGGCGGGGGAGAGTATTACTTTGGAGCCTTTCAGGTCGGTAATATTGTTGGTGGAATAGTTTGAATATTAGATGGATTTGTCAAAAAATAATTTTAACATCCCATTGACTTTGATTCTCCGATCTTTGATAAAATGGCTTGCGACAACAATTTGAAATCCTGATAAGAGCGTAATACAGCCTGATAATGAGCCCCAATGGCTCCATCAGCTGGTTTTAATGCGAAAATTGGTTTTCTTGCTTCCATAGCCATTGGGATTAAGCTGTGATAATGCTTTAATACAGCCAGGCAATTCTCATCATTCTCAACTTTCTTTTCAGAGGCAACCGCTGTTTCCAAAACATATTTTTCGAATACTTCAGGAATCCTGTTTGCCCACTTCATATAGGATTGAACAGGCCTGCTCTCTTTAATACCATGTTGCATAACAACATAACCCAGTGGTTTAATCAAACCATCAGGCAACGACATATCCAAAACCCGATTTCTATTAAACCGGTCTGACCATTCGGCTTTCCATGTGCTTAAACGGTTTCCCAGGTTTCTCAAGCCTTGCAGTGAAAATAAGTCAGCCGCCATAGGCACAACCACATAATCAGCTGAAATAAGAGTAGCCCGGTTTAATGCACCAAAATTCGGACCCACATCAATTATGCAATATTCTGCTCCGTACTGCTCGGTTTCGTTTAGAATAATACGGTAAAATGATGATACAATCCGAAAGGCTGCTTCATCTCCATCGACACATTTACTCCAGTTTGAACTGAGTTTGTCTTCAAAGAGGGATAATTCCAGGTCTCCTGCCAACAAGCCAATATTTGGAGCAACCTCATGAATTTTCACGCGTGCAATATCGCCAATACCTCTGTCTAATGGCTTTATTCCGGATAGTAAAGTTTCGCGGTTCGATTCCTGGCTATATATTCTTTCCAGCTCATCGTCTGGTAAAAACATGGAGGTAAGGTTAGCCTGGGGATCCAAATCAACGGCCAGGCAGTTGTACCCCAATTCGGCGAGCATATAGGTAAAATGATAAACGAGAGTTGTTTTACCCACACCTCCCTTGTTATTGAAAAAAATGATTGTTTTCATTACCTTTTGAATATTTTCACTAAAAATGAGGTTGGTTGATTTGTTAAAAATTCCGGCTCAGGATTTCCGTTTTTCTTAAGAGCAGCTAATGCCGCTTTTACCCCTATGTTAAAACCGTTAACATATCCTAAATTTTTTGCAGCCTCTGAAACGGCCGGATTTCGATAATCGTTTTCATTTGGAAAATTCTCCGGTCTGGCCTTACCATAAAGTCCACCCGCATTCGATATCTCAATACGATTGGAGAATTCATAGAATTTTACGGGAGCATTTGACTGATAATCCCTATGGATGACAGCATTATAGAGCAATTCCTTAATTGCGCGCAATGGATAACTGAACACATAATCACCCCCGAGTTCAGGTAGTACCATTTTTACGATATTTGCCTTTATAAACTCATCCATTTGACCCATTTGGGTAGTTAAATCACCATCGAAACGGTATTCAAACTCAAAGTCACTCGCTTCGTCCCCACCGGCAAACCTAACATACTGTACATAACTCCCGGGAATAAAAAAACGAGGATTATTACCAAACATTAGAATACCTGCATAGGTTGGACAATCTTCCTTTAAATCAAAAATTTTTAGCGAAGCGAGTTGTTGTTTAAGTTCCCGATGATTATCAGCCAGGGTTTCCGCATCAATGGCAGAGGGCAAATACCGCAGCTTGAATAATTCAATACTGATATCATCAAGATTGCTTCCTTTACACGGCCAGGCATCGAAAGTACGGGCAAATGCTGAACGTTTTTCGCTTAGGATTCTCTCTTCTGCTTCATTGGCTGTTCCTTTTTGCGGACCAACCCGAATGCACACTTTACCTTTATATCTTACGGGTGGCAGAAAATGAGGTTGAACCTCTACTACAGCAATTTCACCATCCGGATAAGTAAACTTAGAGACGGTAAGTGCCGGCGGGGGAACAATCCGGCCATCCGTTCGGAAATCGAGTAAAAATTGCAGAAGCTTTTCATTTACACTCATTCCTGATCTTGAGCCATTATCATTCACTCCAACCAACAGGTATCCCGGTAGATTGTGATTTGGCAGATCGTTGGCAAAGGAGCAAATTGCCTCGCCGAATTTATCCGTATCGGTTCGGGAAATGGTTTTCTCAACCCTATCCTGCTCCAATTGCGAGACTAATTTGTCTATTTCTTCTTGTGGTATCATTTTTTTCCTGCGAATTTACGGTAAGTTACGTAAAACTTGCACGAGCTTCGACACTAAAAGAGCATCCTTTGTCGCAAAACAACCTTAGGAAAATCAGTTGATTCGTTGTAATTCTTTATGGATAGTATTATTGCATAGGTAATGACCATATAATCTGCTTTATAGTTGTTTAATCAATTCTTTTGCCTTATCAACGGTATACGCAGTATCAATGGCTTTTTTATCAAAAACCATAAAGTACAGAAAATCTTTTCCGGCAAGTTCAGCCCACTTGTTACCCAAACGACATTTTGCTGCACTGTCGGAATTATCACGGTCATCGCCTTTGGTTTCTACAATGAAATCCGGGTAGTGGTTGGATTTAAAGCCATTGATATAATCTAAAGAGAATTTTTTCGCATCATTATTTGAAGAATCGGCTGACCGTCAAATTAAATCTGTAACAAAGTTTAAAACACCAGATATTTCATCACAAATAAATTTAAGATTTGCTTGTTCGTAATCATCCTATGGCATACAAAGGAAGGTTTGTCATCCATGATTCTTCTTTGTAGTCCGACAAGGAGGTCCGGATTGCATTTGAAGGTTTATACTTTTCACAAAACAGCTTAAAACTTCTGGCTTCCAGGTTTTCTCCCGATTTTACTTCTATCGGAATAACTTCACCTTCTTCCTGAATGACAAAATCGACTTCAGAGGTGCTCCGTTCATTTGTCCAATAACCGATATAGCGTTCGCTGTTCAGTCGCAGCTGCTGCATCACATATTGCTCTGTGAGCGCTCCCTTAAACTCGGTAAAGATTTCATCGCCCTCGATGATCGTTCGTACGTTAAGTCCTGCCATAGCACCAAGCAAGCCAACGTCGTGAAGGAACAATTTAAAGACAGAAATGTCCTGATAGGCAGCAATCGGGATTCCCGGTTTTGATACACGGTGGCATTTCAGGAGCAGGCCACAATCTGTCAGCCATTGGATAGCCAGTTCGAAATCTTTGGCACGGGCTCCCTGCCGGATAAGCCCATATACAAATTTCTTATTTTCTTTGGCTAATTGAGAGGGAATGCTTTGCCAAACCATCCGGATCCGGGGAACGGTTTCATTGGGCGCATGTTTGGAGAAATCGCCTTCATACGAATTTAGTATCCTGTTTTGGATACGGCGAACCAGTTGCCAATCCCGGGTTTTAACAAAGGCATCCACTACCTCGGGCATTCCTCCCACATAAAAATAATAGTGGAGATATTCTTTAAGTTTCTGATTGAATTTCGTCTAAAACGATCAGCGTATCATCTGCCGTTATTGTGGTTTGAGCATATATCTGCAGCACGGTTATGATCCGTTCAATATCAAAATCGATTTCACCTGATCAGAATAGTTTTCACCAGACGTTCCTTATCTGCCTGAACCGATACAAAGTAAACACCCGCCTGCAGGCCGGATAAATTGATCGTAAAGATATTTTGTCCCCTGACCAACGGGTGAAGCGATGTACCCACCACACGCATCAGGTTGTCGAATATCAGAATTTGCCCGTCGGAATTGCCGGGGGAATAATAATCCAAAAAGATATGATCCTGAGCAGGATTTGGGTAAACTTTCAGATTTGCGGAATTTTCCCGGCTTTCCCCGATACCGGATCCCTGATCAATGACTTTGATGACCAGCGTATCCTTTAACAACAGTACTTTAGCAATGATCAGGACAGTATCGGCAATCTTGTTTGCGGTATATTTTCCTTTACTTGTCATCTGGCCTCCGCCGACCGCCGACCAGCCAAAGGTGGGCTGAACACGCAATACGTTTTTTTGCTGGTCGTAAGCAGCTGCCTTCATTTGCAACGATTGCCCCAGGATTAGGACACTGTCTCTTGAAGTAATCTTTATTGAAGTCAGTTTCTGGGGCACTTCGATCACATAAATTCTGGTGTTAGTGAGTTCGCCGGATGTTGCGGTAAGCATAACCGGGTATTTTCCCACATTGAGCAAACTATCCACGCTGATAGTCAGCATAAACGACTGGTTTGGTTCTATTGTGGCCACTGGCAGTTCCACGGTTATTCCGTTGGGGATTTCACCGGGCGAGAGGCTAACCGTTCCCTTAAAACCGCAATAGGGAAGAACCTGTACCGGGAATGTCCATGTGGCTTTTACTCCATATCCGGTACGGAGAAAAAAGGCTGAATCTGAAATGGCGAATTCAGGTTTCAGGTTACCGGCACCCGCTTTCCACGCCGGGATCCCGGATTCATAACATCCAAGGTCGGTTCTGTTGCCACTGATTGCATCGCTGAAAGGAAGGTATTCACCGGTGTTGACAGCCGCGGTAAATCCGGCTTTCAGGGTATAATCCATATTTTGATAATCAGTAAAAAAACTGGAATAATCCGCTTCGGTGTTCAGGTTTATGTTGGAAAGAACCCAGGGTCCCCCGTCGGCTTCCGTAAGTGCACTGGTGGTAATGTTGTTTTGCACATTGAAATCCTTTCCGAAATTCCCGACACCATTTTGAATTCCAGGTTTCCCGGTTTTATCGGCAAGGGCGGTATTATTGAAAATCAAAACAGGCCCGTTGATCAGGTCGCTGCGGTAGTTGATCTGGATGGGGCGATCGATGTTCCACATCAGGTTGTGGTCGATGATAACATCCTTTCCAAAATCGCAATACATGCCGATCGATAAGAAATTATTGGAATTATAGATGATGTTATGATCCCAGCGGGCCCAGTTCCCGGCGATTCCAAATATATCGACAGCCCCGCTGTCATGAGTTTTCAGCATAAAATCATGAATCACATTATGATGAACCCTCGCCCTTGCCGGCACCGATCGCTCGGAGTTGGAGTTTTGCTCAATACTGATGGCTTGCTGCGGGGTATTGTAAATCGTGTTGTAGGCAATCTCCTCATCCCTGCCAAACAATCCCCTGCCGCCGGTGTTCAGGACTCCCGTTTCGGTACTATTATAATTACAGTCGTACAGAGTATTATTCAGGACCTTGTTGTTTTTCCCCATCACGCAGATAGCGGCAGCAGCACTGTATCGAATGGTACAATTCTTTATTACGCTGTTGATTCCGCTTAAAATGATGCCCGACCTCGAATCCCACTGAACCTGGTAGTCGCCGGCCTGATTGGTGAAGTGAGTGACATAGAGTGCATGAATTCCGTCGATTATATTACCATTTGCGCTTGTTGCCTGAGATAGTCGTGTGTTTGCATAAAGATCAGAAATAATGGAAGTTGCAAACAAATTTAAACCGATAACTGAAGTATTGGCAAAAGTGATTTTTGAGGGTTCAGGACTGATTCCCCAGACTCTTTTTTTAGCTTCGATTAAATTATTCTGACCGATTGCGTTAGCCGGAGGATTTTCAGCTGGCATCCGCACAAACAGGGTATCACCGTTTTTCCACCATTCATTGGGCTTCAGGTACGATGCAATTCCACCGCTGGCCGCCACAGCCGGTTCATACGGATTGAACAGGTAATACTCCTGATTGGGCCCCATGCCCCATGGTTCATCCCCGATACGACCGCTTATTTTTCCTGAAACAACGATCCGTCCCGGGAAAGTTGAAAGCACCTTACCGGTCCAGCCCTGGCCATCCCATCCGGTACCATCCTTTGAGCGCGACAGGTTGATCCAGATTTCCGATCCGTCCCAACGGCCCGCATACTCCTTAAAATCTGCATCATAGATTACCGTATTATCCCCGTCGAAAGCAATATCATCCGAATATGCATTAGTTGGCAGAACCAGGTCGGCCGTGTTCTGCGGCCAGCGCGCAAGGTGCATCATATTTCCATCGAGAAACACCTGGTTGCTCTGGCCCCCTTCGGTAACATTCCAATTCATGCGCGATTTATATACGGATCCGGAAACAGCCTGCCAATCGAGCAGAGCTTCTGTGCCATTGATGTTTGCCTTTTCCTGATTGTAGGCCATAAAGGTGACCCCGTCGCTTTTTACAATCACCTGCTCGCGGTAGGTGCCTGCACGGATCATTACGGTATCACCGGCTACCGCTAAATCAGTAGCTTCCTGTATTGTTTTGAACGGGCTGGTAAATGAGCCGTCACCCAAAACTGCTGCGGACTGATCAACGTAGATTACCCGGGCCAGAGAGGCGATCGAGAAACAGGTTGCTAAGAGTAATAAAAGGCCTTTTAAAAAATAGTTGTTCAATTGTTTTATTAATTAATTTAAATGATTCCAATCGCCGCTGAAATAAGCCTCATCCACCCGCCGGATAAAATCACTGTCCTTGTTTTCCAATCCCTGGTTTCTCAAATCCTGCCAGATTGAAAATGCCAGCCAGTATCCGCAGCAGTATCTTTCCTGTGCCGTTTGGGGATTCATTAACAGGGAATACCATTGAATGGCAAGATTATTTTTGCGGGCAGCTATCAGGGCTTTCTTTGCCCCGGACCATAAATCGAGGCTCACCCTTTCGAAAAGTTTCCGGTAATCATGGTAAGTCATGCCTGTCGGATTCCTGAGATCGCACCGGTCGTCGATTCCCAGTTCACTGAGCGAGATCACCGTTTCAAACAAGAGATCTCCGTTCAGGTCGTATTCAATCCGGTCGGTGAACCCGTTTGCATCGGAGTCGGAGTATTTAATGGTTGGAAATACTGAAGGTTCGTCAACAAATGAGTCATTGGGAATACCATCGCCTCCGCCCCGCCAGCCTTGCCAGCCCTGGAAATACCGTGCATTCCGGTCGATTCGCCAGGCTCCCTGTTCAGCGCCGTACAAATGGATGAGACCATCGAACTTTCCGACATAGAGGTTTCCCTTACCCGAAAAATCCTGATCCCATTCCCCCCGGTCGCCGGTGGCATCGGCTTGCGGATTATTATCAAGCCCTCCATTATTTGACCCGATACTGCCTGGATCTTTGGGTTCATAGAATTCCACCCTTTCCCAGCGCTGACAATCATCATCCTCGTCAAAAACCAGCCAGCACTGCGACCAGTTACTATTTTTAAAAGCTTCATCAAATGCCTTTTCATGATCCACGTAAATCAATTCCGTCATTTGCCGCCAGCGCGGATCAATAAAGAACGTATCAGCATCCGGTAATCCACGCAGACTCATGTATCTATGAACGTGATTGCCATAACCGAAACCGTTACCGGTGAATTTCAGGCTCATATCGAAATCAAACTCATTCTCCGGCCGGCTGTCGTTGTCGAGATCCAGTGAGAAACGGACATCGGTTACTTTTTTAGTCAGCGTAACCGGGTACTGCTTTTTCAGGTCGATTGCCGGGATATCCATAAAGCGCAGAGCCATTTCAGAAAGCCCATCATTATCAGGGTCATAGAAAAGAAAGGGATTCTCCCAGTTATAGCGCAAATCGTCGATATTAAAGGAAGATGTATGGATTTTCAGGAACATGGCTTTACCCGAATAATCCTGAAAAAAGCGGCACTGGCCCTGATGTTCCCAGGCCTCAAGTTTCAAAGTATTCCAATCGATATAGTTAAATACCTGATCGTTATCGGTATCAATCGAAATCATGAAGTGGCCGGGAGTCCAGCCTTTATCGATCAGGCGCGCATTATCGGCAACAATCTGTAGGTCGGCCCTGCCATCACCATTCTCGTCACACCAGTCGATCATCAGGTCGAGTTCACCGCCATAACTGCCATCGCGGTTGCGGTCGATCATCAGGCAATCGTTGTCCATATCGCCCTGCAGATCGGTTGTTTTCATATCATCATCATCATCGATCCATTGAACAGGAACAGAATCGTTGATGAAAGTCCTGAGCACATCGGGATCACCATCATGATCAAGATCGATAAAGGCAATTGTTTGTGAATTAAACCGTGGTGAAAACAAACTAAATGACGTATTCTGGCCAGTCAGCGAATGCCCGTAAAAAGCCATCAGAGTTAAAATAAATAAACACCTGCAATTAATTATCATCAGTATCCGGATCATAATTCCCAAAAGTAGGCAGGGGTTAACAACCGGAGGGATTGAAAATCTTTCCAAATAGGGGTAATAATGTTTAGATCACAATAATCTGCGGATTCATTGACTGTTTTCTAATATTAAAAAACATATTTTTACTGTATGACCTGCAAGACTGACATTGAATCAGAGTCCGATACTGTGAGGAAAATCAAGGTGAGATTAGGTTTGATCTTACTGATTTCCCTCCTGTCTGTTCTGCCTGGCATTTCCCAGGATGCCGGTTATGAGTTTTACCGTCCGGCTCAGAAAGAATTATTTGACCAGGGAGTAAACTGCCTGTACAGAGATAGTCTGGGTTTTCTGTGGATCGGGACCAATCAGGGGCTTTACCAGTTTGACGGATACGACTACAAAGCTTATAAGTATGATCCCTTCAATGATCATTCCCTATGCAACAATTATGTAACCTGTATCAGCGAAGACAGGCAGGGGCACCTGTGGGCGGGCACCTTTAACGGGTTAAGCCGGTATGATCGCAATACCGACAGTTTCACGAATTACCTGGAGGAGAATAAAGACTCAAATTCGGTTACCAATGATCAGATTAAATATTTCCTCAACGATAAAAGAAACACTTTCTGGGTAGCCACCAATCATGGAATTAACCGGTATGATCAGCAGCTTGACCGCTTTGAAAAATTCCCCGGTTATTTACCTCCTGATGTAAAGATTGGCCGGAGCATTGTGAGCCTGGCAGAGGATAATTCCGGAAATATATGGATCGGAACCTGGAATGCGGGATTGATTCGGTTCAATTACGAAAAAGGGGAGTTTACCAGGTTTACGCACCAAAATGACAATGCTAATTCCTTACGGGACAATGAGGTATCCACCTTAGCGTTCATCAATGATTCTATTTTGTGGATCGGACATTACAATCAGGGCATTGGTGAGATGAACATCAGATCGTTGAAAGTGGATTACAGCCTGTTCGATTCCAGCAGAGATATCCTTAAGCCGGGGATCAGGCGGCTGCTCAGTGATCACAATTCGGATATCTGGATTACCAATTCCGATAATCTGGTCCTTTTTAAAGGAAAAAGCAGGCAATTCCAGGTGATCAGCAAACCAAAGGCCGATGAGGGTATTATCACTCCGCATAAACCAATGTTCCTTTATGAGGACCGCGAACATATCATTTGGCTGACCACCTCTGAAGAAGGTATTTTATACCATCATCCCTATGCTAATAATTTTAAACAGTATTACCGGAAATTGCCAAAGGAGAGCCCCGGGGTTGTCCAGAACTATGTAAAAGCTTTTGTTGAGGATCCCTTTGGCAACCTCTGGATAGCAACTTTTGACAACGGACTGCTGAAATATTCGAAAGACCGAAAGAGCTATAAGAGATTCAGGGCAGGCTCCAATGACACCGGAAAATCAATCCTCAGCAACCGGCTTACCCATCTTTTCCTGGACCGGAATGGAAGGCTGTGGGTTGCTACGGAGAACGGAATATCTGTCATCAATAGTAATACCGATGAGATTGAGAATAATATAATCAAACAGACAAAGGAACAGGATGGATTATTCGTGAGTTTCACAGGTCAGACCTATCAGGACAGAAGGGGAAATTACTGGATCATCAATCAGGAGGGGCTTGATTGTTTTAAGCCAGCCACAAATACTTGGGTGCATTATAACCAAAGTGATCTGGGGGGATTCAGCCACTATAAGTTCACCTCGATAACCGAAGACAGCGATGGAAATCTGTGGTTTGGTACTTTTAACGGTTTGAACAGGTATAATCCGGAGTCGGGTAAAATAACCCAGTTCAGGCATAATCCCAAAGTTCACAACTCCATCAGCAATTCCTATATACAAACGGAATTGTTTACCGACAGTAAAGGCAGGATGTGGGTTGGAACGCAGGATGGATTAAATCAATACATTAAAGAAACAAATTCATTCATCAATTATTCCTCTTTGCCTGGGATGTTAAGTAATTCCATTACGGGGATACTGGAATCCGATCCTGACCATTTATGGATTATTTCAAATACCGGATTATCGAACTTTAATGTAATTACCAATGAAATGGTAAATTATGGCCCTGCGGAAGGGCTTGGAATTAATTCAGAATCCCATTATAAGTCACCCCGTGGATTCCTGTTCTTTGGAGGAGCACATAACGATTATTTCACTTTTCATACCGACAGCATTAAAGGAAATTCGCTGGTTCCGCCGGTTTATGTAACTAATTTTCTTTTATCGAATAAATCATTATCCATTTCGGGAGAAAAACTGATTACTCCGTTAAAAGAAAATATAATCACCTCACATGCAATTCAATTAAAATATAATCAAAACTCATTTGGGTTTGAATTTACCGCATTAAATTATTTATTGCCGGAAAAGAATCAATACGCTTATAAACTGGCAGGATTTGAAAAGAACTGGAATTTTGTCAGCTCCAACCGGCGGTTTGCAAACTACACCAACCTGAAGCCGGGAAAATACGTGTTCAATGTAAAGGCCAGCAATAATGATTTTATCTGGAATGAGACTGGTGATCAGATTACGGTAATCATTAAACCACCCTATTGGGGAACCATTTGGGCCTATCTGGTTTATAGCCTGGTAATGATTTCGCTGATTTTAATGGCCCGCTATCTGACCATTAAGCAAACAAAATTAAAAAGCTCATTTGAGCTGGAGCATCTGCTAAGGGAGCGGGAGGAGGAGGAGCACAAACTCCGGATCAGCTTTTTTACCAACATTTCCCATGAATTGCGAACGCCGCTCACCCTAATTTCAGGTCCGTTAAAACAGATCATACAGTCATCAAAGTCCTCTCCGCTAAGCGAGGAAGTTACCAACTATCTCAGCCTGATCAACCGAAATGTTAAGCGGTTGACTGAACTCACCAACCAGTTACTCGACTTCAGGAAAATAGAATCGGGCAGCATGCGTCTTGAAATTTATCAGTCCGATCTGGTTCAGTTTATCCGGGAGATAACGGAAACCTTTGTCAGCAGTTCCAGAAAAAAGCAATTGCGTGTGGAGTTTATACCGGAAATGGAATCCCTGTCTGCCTGGTTTGATCCGGACAAATTAGATAAGATTCTGACCAATTTAATCAGGAATGCTGTAAAATTCACATTCGAAGGCTCCATAACGATTCGTTTAACAGAGATTTCCAGCGGAAGTTCAAACACCGGCAGACGGGTTGAAATTTCAGTTTCCGATACCGGTATCGGAATCAGTGAAGATCAGATCGATCAGATATTCAGCCCGTTTCATCAGGTGGATCGCTCCTATCAGCGCAAAAATGAAGGAACCGGACTTGGACTTGCATTGGTTAAAAGTCTGGTACAACTATACAACGGAGAGATCAGCGTGAGCAGCCAGGTTGGAAAAGGAAGCTGCTTTACGGTGCGGTTGCCGGTTGACAGGGAAAGTATGCCGGATAACAGGATTATCACGCCCAATGAACTTATTCTATCCGATAATGATGCGTCAGATGAAGATATCCCAGATGAAAAACAAGAGATATCTGCTTCCGTGCCTGCGTTAGGAAAAAGCGAAAAACCTCTGATACTGATCGTTGAAGATAATCAGGATATGCGATTTTACATCCGGAAAATTCTTTTGGATTCATTTACCATTATTGAAGCAACCCATGGCAGGGAAGGGCTGCAAATGGCATTGGTGGCAATCCCCGATCTCATTATCAGCGATGTTATGATGCCTGAACTTTCGGGTACGGAAATGGCCCAACAGCTTAAATCCGATGAACGGACGAGCCATATTCCGATTATCCTCCTCACTGCACTCGCCGGTACCGGACAAAAAATAAAGGGCCTCACCATTGGCGCCGATGATTATATAACCAAGCCTTTCAGTGAAGAAATCCTGCTTTTGAAAACGGAGAATCTTATTAAAAACCGGCAAAAACTTAAGGAGCACCTGATTAAGCAAATCGGGGTGGCGGCCAGGCAGAATTTGGCTACAGGTATTGAACCCAACGAGCTTCCAATGGAGAACATGGATGAGAAGTTTCTTCGTAAAGCACTGAATATCATTGAGAATCATATTGAAGAATCGGAATTCGGAGTGGAGACACTGGCCAGGGAGATTGGAATGGAATCGTCGACTTTATATAAAAAGATGATGGCCCTGATTGATATGCCACCGGGCGAATTCATCCGGGATATTCGTTTGAAGCGTGCCGTTCAGCTGATCGGCCAGAAACACCTGACTATTTCAGAGATTTCCTTTATGACCGGGTATAATAATCCCAAGTATTTTACCAAGGTATTCAGGAAGCATTATGGGATGTCGCCGACTGAATACAGGGCGATGAAATTTGGAAGTTAGAGATTCGAAGACCAATTCTGAATTTTGAAGTGGAAGATTCAGGTCGGGCACTTCTTACTAATGTGGCGGGGGACGGTGGATCAATTGTCGGTTGATTTGAAAATTGAGTTTCCTGATATGGGCTTATCCCCACGCAATTTGTGGGATATGAAACGTTTTTATGAGATTTATTATCAAGCAGATACAAAACTGCGACAAGCTGTCGCAGTTTTGCCTTGGGGACATAATTTGCTCCTGCTTGACAAGGTGCAGCTGAGATAGCCATGCAAGATGTGAACAAACCGATAGGTGTGGAACTATTGAACTGTAATGGTTTTCTGCATCTTATCCGATACACAACCGCTGCTCGTGCAATTGGTAGCTATCCAGGTAACTTTTAAAACACCTTTCGACTGGAATTTATAGGCCAGTTCCACCGTGCCTAACGGAAGTGCAACTCCCTGATAGGATGCTGTTTTCATCAGCAGTGTGGAATCGGTTTTACTGACGGGTAAAAGTCCGACGATGGATTTATTCATATCGTAATCATGATAGATCATATTTTTCCCTGATTTCAGGGAGTCGCCGGTCCAGATGCTGTTGAACATCGCGTTACTTTTTGATACGATATATACCTGTTTACTTATCGGAATGAGGTCAACCTCCACCCTCACCTTTTTATCGTTTATGATGGTATCTTTTTCGATCGTGAAATTAGCGATTGGGGTAACTGGTGCTTCATCACTGCAACCGGAAAGGGCCAACAACAGAAAAACAGAAACAGCCGTCAGATTTACGCACAATAGTTTTAAATGTTTCATATCGGGGAAGTTATTGAGGTATTAATAACCATTGTTTTGAGTAAGGAAAGGTGATTTGCTTAATTCGCTTGCCGGGATAGGCAGATATTCGTGCTTGCCAGCCTGGAACAGGATTCCGGGCTTTTTAGCACGCAGAACAGATTCCAGCCGGTCGGTGCGTTTCAAATCGTAGAACCTGTCGGCCTCGCCGGCCAGTTCCAGCCTGCGCTCCTGCCAGATATCGGCCAGTACGGCAGCTCCGGTGGAGTTTCTTTGGATGCCCTGCAAGGTTACCCTGCCGGCAGCAATAGCCTCACGGAAGGCCCGTTCGCGAACCAGGTTGACCAACCGCAGTGCTTCCCCCTCATTGCCCTGATACCAGGCGGCTTCGGCCTCCAGGAGCAGGACCTCGGCATATCGGATTAAATGGAAATTTGCTCCGGCAGTGGAATAGTTTTTAGCCAGGGCCTCCCGGTTATACTTCCGGCTGTAATAGTTGGCATCGTCAACATTCTCGATATTTTTGGTTTCGGGCCGCTGAGTCAGCCTGTCCACCACACTGTAACCGCAATACCGGTCATACCGGGCCCAGAAAGTATAGCGTCCCCTGATATCATTCAGGTTCACATAGGAAAGGCTGTCTCCATCCTGATTGTATCCGTATTGATTGGCCAGATCTTCGGTAACGGCGCCTACCCCAAAGCCAAACTCCATTTTTCGGGAATGATCGGGCTTGCCATTGATGAAAACAAACCTCGGACTCAAATAATGGATGTAACTGTCATTCTCGGAACTGAGGGTTTCCTCGAAAACAATGTCAAGAACCACCTCGCTGCTGAATTGACCGGCAACGGTGAAAATGTCTTTAAAGCTGGTATTCAGGTTATATTCAGCGGAGTTCTCAACTTCTTTGCACAATTGGTATGCCTCGGCCCAGTTGGGGCTCGAAGCGTTTAATTTGGCTTCAGTGATCAGCGTTTTAGCCAGAAAGGCCTGGGCTGCACCTTTTGAAATCCTGTTTATCTGGGCCGTTCCATATTTGCTCTTGAGGGGCAACAAGGGAATAGCTTCTCGTAAATCACTGAATATCCGGGTGTAAATTTCACTTTCCGGAGCTCTTTTCTGATTATACCAGTCGGCCTGATCCAGGGTTCTTGTAATCAGAGGCACCGGGCCAAAATTTTTAACCAGGGTGAAATTGAAATAGGCACGCATAAACTTTGCCTCCGCCTTGTATTGATCTACCAATATTTGCTGCGATGGTGTGAGCTTGATCGTTGCAACTCCTTCAAGGTACTTATTGATGGTGTTGACTCCCCTGAAACCATACCTCCAGATTGCCGCCGCATGTGAATTGTCGGAATAAATATCGAAGTTGGCGAATCCGGCAGCGTTGTAAAAATTACCTTCTTCGGATGCCCCACGGGGATTTCCGCCATAATCGATATCGTCCGAACGGATATCCAGAATGAACAGCACCCCTATCGGACGTTCGGAAACGGGCACCATCTGCAAACTGTTATAGCATCCCACCAGGCCATTCCAGGCGGTTACCGTATCGGTATAATAAGTTTCCAGAGTTGGATTGACCGGCTCCTTCAGGTCGAGCCAACTCTCACTGCACGACTGTAAAGCGCATCCAAAGAGTAGGGTTATCAGAACTATTTTTACTTTTTTCATCTTGTTTTCCTTTATCGATTAAAATGAAAGATTAATCCCGAAAAGAAGGATTCGTGGTTGCGGATAATTGCCGTGATCGACGCCCATATCGAGGCCGCCGCTTCCCCAGCCCACGCTTTCAGATACTTCAGGATCAAAGCCGCTGTACTTTGTAAGGGTAAACAGGTTTTGCGCGGTTACATAGATCCTCAGGTTTTGTACCGTTATTTTTTTGGCCCAGGCTTGCGGAAGGGTATAGCCCAATGTAACCGTTTTTATCCGCAGGAAGGAACCATCCTCAAGCCAGCGGTCGGATAAAATCCGTTCATTGTTGTTTTGCGAGGATTCACCAAATCGCGGGATATCGGAATTGATATTTTCGGTGGACCAGGAATTGAGAATATCGGGACTTTTATTGGTTACCCATCTGCCCATCATCACCCGATAGAGGTTGTTATAGATCATATTACCCTGAAATCCCTGGACGAACAGGTTTAAATCGAAGTTCTTAAAGTAAAAATTCGATGTCAGTCCGATAACGAACTTCGGCATGGGGCTTCCGAGAACGGTTTGATCATTCACGGTTATGAGCCCGTCTCCGTCGATATCCTTGAACCGGATATCTCCAACCCGGGCATTCAGCTGAAAGGGTCCACCGGCCAATTCTTCGGTTGAACGGAATATGCCGTCAGTTTTATATCCCCAGAAATCGGCAATTCCTCCGCCCTGAATCGTACGGGAAACGGCTTCGACACCGATATAATTGGAAAAATTAGGCTTGTCAAGCGCAATGACTTCGGTTTGGATATGGGTGAGGTTTGCACTGAGGTCGAAGGTAAATTCACCCCCGTACTGCCGGTATCCAATTTCAAATTCCCACCCCTGGTTGGCAATTTTGCCCCCATTGATATCGGGGCCGATGATACCCAGATAGTCGGGCACCGTACTTTGCATGAGCATACCGACATTATCCTTGAAAAACCAGTCGGCTGTTACGAACAGCTTATTCCTGAAAAAAGATACATCGACTCCAATATCAGTGGTTTGAGTGCTTTCCCAGGTCAGCGACCGGTTCCCCGGCTTACCGCCAAACTCTCCGCCGTATCCGGCGCTGATGATACCTGCCGTGACACCGGCAATAGCTACTTTCGGGTTTCCAAAAGCATAGTTGGCACCGGGCTGGATCGCGGTATTATAGCTGTAATAGCCGATGTTGTTCTGGTTCCCCACCTGTCCCCATCCCAGCCTGATCTTGGCCATCGACAACCAGTCGATATCTTTCATGAACTTCTCATTCTTGATTTTCCATCCCACCGATACGGCAGGGAAAACTCCGGACCGGTTGGCAGGTCCGAAACGGGAAGATGCATCCTTACGAACCGATGCGGTGAGTAAAAAGCGTTCATCAAAGGAATAGGTCAACCGGGCCAGGTACGAGAACATGCGCCATGCACCTGCACCACCCCAAATGGCCCGGATGGGATCCGATGGGTTGCCGGCGCTCAGGTACTGAAGGTAATCCTGATTGCCCGAAATGGCTGAATTGAACCCGCCGATATCGTAAGAACTATTCTGCTCGACTGTTGAACCCGCCATGGCACCGAACGAGTGCTTACCCAGAGTTTTGTTGTAACTAAGGGTATTTTCCATCAGCCAATATGTGCTGTGATTATCGGATTGCTTCAATGTGGGAACCAGCTGCCCTTCATTCAAAGATGAGCCTGCCACATTGAAGGAGGGTAAAAATTCCTTCATTTCCCCCAGGTTATAATCGAGCCCCAGGTTCGACTTGAATTTCAATCCCCCCGGCACGCTGATTTCGAAATACATGTTGCCGTTCAGCTTCTTATTGTTGTAGGTGTAGTTTGCGCGGTCGCGTATGCCAGCACCGTTAAAAGTCCCGCTGTGGCGCATGTAATTCAGGTTCCCGTCGGCATCATACGCTGACGTGGAAGGATCGGAGAGTAACGCTGCAATCATGGGGCTTGCCGGAATGTAATTGTATCCGACACCGCCTTCCATCACCCGGTGGCGCACGGAGTTGCTCAGACTTAAACTCTCGCCGAATTTCAGCCATTTGGTAATGGTATGATCGGAGTTGATGCGGAAATTGGTACGGTTATAATTGGAACTTTTCACCAGACCGGTTTGAGAGGTATTTCCCACGCTGATCATATAAACCGAATTTTCGTTGCCGCCTGAAACCGATAACTGAACATTGGATGTAGGCGCAGGATTGAAAATCTCTTTTTGCCAGTCGAAGTCCGGTAAACCTGCAAAAAGGGTTGAATCCTCAAAATCGGGGTAATCGGCCGATCTTTTCCGGTAAGGGCGCAGCAGATCGTAATATTGTTTGTACTGGTCCTTATTCAATACATCGATACGGTTGGCTTGCGACTGAATCCCGTAATAGCTGTCGAGGGAGATGCGGGGTTTGCCCGATTTTCCCCGTTTGGTAGTGATCAGAACCACTCCGTTCGATCCCCGGGAGCCATAAATGGCGGCGGAGGAGGCATCCTTCAATATTTGTATCGATTCTATATCCCCCGGATTCAGGGAGTTTATACCAAAACTGTTGTCCCCGGCGCCTGAAGCCATGGGCATTCCATCGACCACATACAATGGTTTTGCGTCCCCCGTGGTAACAATCCCCCTGATCTTTACTGAAACCGAGGAGCCGGGCGCACCGGTGTTCGTCATAACCTGCACGCCGGCTGCTTTCCCCTGCAAAAGGGCATCGGTGGATATTGTGGGAATGCCCTTGATATCTTTTGCGGAGATACTGGAAATGGACGAGGTAAAATCCTGCTTTTTCTGAGTACCGTATCCGATGATGGCAACTTCATTCAGCCCAATAACATTTTCCACCAGTGCAATATTCATGGCCGAGGTGGTGTTGGCAGGTAACTCAATCGTTTCGTATCCAACATAACGTATGGCCAAAATAGCCTTGTTATCGGGTACCTGCAGCGAAAACTCTCCATAGGCATCGGTTGTGGTACCCGTTAAAGTGCCTTTTACTGTAATACTGGCTCCGATGATGGGTTGCCCCGTCTTTTTATCGGTAATTTTTCCAAATACCTTCCTTTCCTGTAGCAGAGGGCTACTAAAGTCAGGTACAACGGCTGAAACAGACAGCATATTGCTCAGCGTAAATATCATCAGCAGAAAAAGCATGGCCGGCAGCATCCTGTTTCCCGACCGCAAAACTTGTTTACTCATAATAGCTTCTCCCTATTTTACTAAATTCCGAAGCGACAAACATAGAGAACTCTATAGCCACCAGAGAGTAAAAAATGGGGATAAGTATGGGCAAAAACATTGATGTGGTTCTCCAGGGTTTATCTGAAAAAAGTTGCACCCCGATTTTTTTACCCCTATTAACAAGAATTTTAGCCTCCCTCATCCCGGCATCCATCTACTTTTGAAACCTTAAAATGGATAAGGTTCCGTAATTCTCAAATCATGAAAAGAGTAATCTTTCTGTTGGCAATCGCCTGTTTTCAATTAGCTGATGGCATAGGCCAATCCTCTGTTTTACGGGTACAGGAACCATCGGAAAAGCAGCAACTGAACATGCCCTGGAGAAACTGTATTGCCGTGGGGCGGGCGCAGAATCTGCTGAGAGCCGATCTTCTGAAACATATGGAATATGCGCAGAAAATTATGGGATACCGATATTGCCGGTTTCATGCTATTTTCGATGATCAGCTGAATGTGGTCAACCGCGATCCTAAAACCGGCAGGCTGTTCTTTCAGTGGCACGAGACCGATCAGATATATGACGCCCTGCTGAAACTGGGTATCCGGCCATTTGTGGAATTGAATCCGATGCCTCAGGTGCTGGCATCGGGCACCCAAACCATGTTCGATTATAAAATGAACGTAACCCCTCCAAAGTCTTATGATGAATGGGGTTACCTTATTGAAAGCTTTACCCGTCACCTGGTGGAAAGGTATGGATTGGAGGAAGTACGCAAATGGTATTTCGAAGTTTGGAACGAACCCAATCTGGGAGCTTTCTGGTCGGGATCGCAGAACGATTACTGGAGATTGTATGAATCAAGCGCAAGGGCTATCAAGCGGGTGGATGCAAAGCTTAGGGTTGGCGGGCCGGCTTCTTCAAAAGCCAACTGGGTAAAGGAAATTATCAGCTATACCAGCAAAAATAAAATCCCGCTCGACTTTGTTTCAACCCATTTATATGCACAGGATGAGCAAGTAGAATTTCCTGATCGGAAAGGAAGTCCATATAAAGTAGGAGACTATTTTTCTGCTACCATAAAAGAAGTGGAGAAATGGGTGAAGGCATCGGAGCGGCCCGATCTGGAGATTCATTGGACAGAATGGAATTCCCAGTCAGCAGCTTCCGCTGAGAAAATTACCTGGGGCGATAATATTTATGTGGACAACTTGTATGCTGCATCTTTCATTGTACGCAATTGCATTGAGGTTGATAAAGTTTGTAATACATTGACATATTGGGTTTTGAGTGATATTTTTGATGAGGGGGGAATTCCGCATACCCCATACTCCACCCGATATGGATTGCTCAGCATTTACGGTATTCCCAAAGCTTCGTTCAATGCCTTCCGGCTGCTTCGGAAAATGGAAGGAACTATCATGAAAGTAGGTACCGATAAACCTATACCCAATGGTAAAGGATTATTGGTTACCAGGGAACTTGGGCTGACTAAAATCTTGCTGTGGAATCAGAATTTTGTTGAAGTAAAAGAGCATACCGATTGGGACGGCAGGGTGGAAATACCAACGGAAAATGATAGCATTCTGAACGCCGTCAATATTTCCATCGGCATCGGAAAAGGCAGTCCCTGGGAAAGCTGGCAGCAAATGGGAAGGCCGGATAATCCAACCCCAACGCAGATTGAGTACCTGTGGAACCAGTCGGAACCAGCTTTTTCATTCATCAGGCAGGAGGTAAAAAAAGGAATTGCTTCATTCCCTTTTCGCCTGAAGCCAGGTGAAGTGCAGTATTTCGAGATTGCGGCACCCGGGCAGGCTGTAAACTCTAAATACGTGAACCCGGAGGAGTTTGTGATTTGGGACAAAGGGATGGGCGAGAGGACAAAATAGGTAGGCAGTCCGCCAAAGGGTATGACCGAATGAACGCGGTAGGGGCAGAAAATCTTCTGCCCAACATGGTGACTGGAATGAACGCGGTAGGGGCAGAAAATCTTCTGCCCAACATGGTGACGGGAATGAACGCGGTAGGGGCAGAAAATCTTCTGCCCAACATGGTCACTGGAATGAACGCGGTAGGGGCAGAAAATCTTCTGCCCCTACATGGTCACTGGAATGAACCCCTTAGGTTGACGGCAATGGGGGCAGGGGAGCGATCCCAAATAAAGTTGCTGAAATTCAAAAAATTACAACCAATAACCGATATCTGAAATGCCTGAATTAAAACTCTCAAACAAACACTTTACCCTGAAGTTCCCCGGAAACACCGTGTTTTTCGAGTATTGGATAAACGGTTCAAGCAGACCCTTTTGCTTCTCTTTTCCGGTTTTTGAGATCGGGGGAATAACAGCGCAAATCAGGATCGATCATTGGGAAAAGCCCATCCTGGTGGAAGAATTTTCCAATGGGGTGATTGAATATTCATTATGCGGGATTTCCACCTTGCCGGACCTGTGGATTCAACTGTACATCCGTATAGCCAATAACAACCCGATTGTCCGGTTCCGGTATGAATTGTTTTCGGACAAGCTATGCCGGCTGACAAAAAACCTATCATCCGGCGGAATTACCTATTTTGGGCTGAACCTCTCTGAATTTGATCGATTCAGAGAAGTGCGCCTATCGGAATTCAATGAAATGGTTCATTCCAACCATCTCACGGAATGTGAAATCGATGATTCGTGGTTTGAATCCGGCAGTTCGATCATGGGACCCATATTCATTTCGATGGGTAAAAACAGATCGTTTCTCCTTGCATACGAACACGGGTCGCAATATCCTGACCGGTTTCTGGAGTTTCAGTTATACCCCTATCGCAGCCTGGCTCTTAAAGCAGTAAAAGCCAATTATCTGCACAATCAAACCATTGGAGGGGAAATACCTTTTGAGACCGTTTGGTTTGAGGCCGGCGGAGTATCAGGCGATGAGAACAAGCTGGCAGCTGAATACCGGGACTTTATTCATCGTTATATCTGCATCAACCAGGAGAGCCGGAAGCCTTATATTTTCTACAATACCTGGGGAAGGCAGGAAAAGATCAAATGGGCCGGGGAACGATATCTGACCAGCATGAATCTGGAATATACCCTTAAAGAAATCGACCGGGCATATGAGCTTGGGATCGAGGTGTATGTATTGGATACGGGCTGGTATAACAAAACAGGCGACTGGAGGGTCAATCTCACACTTTTTCCCGATAACCTGCAACTGATCAGGGGGAAATTGTTGGGATATGGTATGAAGCTGGGATTATGGTTTAATCCAACAACAGCAGCCATTTCCAGTGACATGTTAATGAAAAACGAAAAGTTCAGGGTTACCCAAGGAGGAAATCGCGATGAGCCATACGAGGTGTGGGAAACGGAGAAAAGCGTGGGGTTATGCCTGGTTAGCCCCTATTGGGAAGATTTTGCTGACCGGCTGACCCAACTGGTAAAGGAAACCGGAGTTACCTATTTTAAGTGGGATGCCATTTGGCAATATGGTTGCGATGCGCCGGGGCATTTTCATGGAGATGAGCATTGTACGGAGCACGATCGGAAGGACCGGTATGCCTATATGCTTCCAATATATATGTCGAAAGTGATTGAAAAAGTGACCCGTAATTGCCCGGATGCGATTTTTGATTTCGATATTACCGAGGAGGGCAGATGCGTGGGGCTGCAGTTTTTGGCGCATGGAAAATACTTTGCCATTAATAACGGACCCTACTACCACAATTTTGATGTGAGTGAGCAGTGGAAAAGCCCGACTGCTGACGGCAACCCTAATATCTTTGTAAATCCGGGCCCTGCCAGAGGCTGGTTTACCCGGTCGGTTCTGGATTACGATAAATGGATTCCATCGGTCCTATTTCTGACTCATTATTACCCTTATGAACCGGCATCCTCGCAGATGCAGAACCTGGCTTCCCTGATGCTGGGACAGAACGGGATATGGGGTGAAATTAACAGCCTGCCTGCGGCGAGTGTCAACCTGATTCACCGGCACCTGGCTTATTACAAACAAGTGCGTGAGGATATTACCTTCAGTACCCTGGTTCAAAAGGGTCGGCCGGGAGACAGTTGCGAGTGGTATGAGAAAATCAATGCGCAAACGGGAAAGGGGGTACTGGTTATGTTTGGCAATACCGGAGGTGTTTACCATTACATTACCTCCGCTTCGGTAAATCGGGAAGTTATATTTCCCGATTCGGTATCCGTCCGGTTTGATTCAAAAGGCAGGGCAGTGGTTAAAGTATTTTGCAAAGAAAAGGAGGCTGTGATAATCTATTTTGGGGTTAAAGATTCAGAACGCTGATGAAACCTGTTGTTATGATAAACAAAAACATAAGATCCAATGAAACCTATTAAAAATCAATTTTGGCTTATCGTTTCAGTTATCTTGTTTACTGCCTGCAATACTGCCGGTATTAAAAGTGAAAAACCCGATTCCATTCCCGATCGCCTGAAATGGTTCAACAACGCCAAGTTCGGCATGATTATCCATTGGGGCCCCTATGCCGGCAAAGTAGATGATGCATCGTGGCCGGTGATGCTGAACCAGATATCAGAAGAAGAATATTCGAAGTTTCCTGAAACGTTCAATCCGGGTAAATTCAACCCCGATGAGTGGGTGAAACTCGCTCAGGAAGCCGGTCAGCGGTACATGGTTTTTACTGCCAAGCACACCGATGGATTTTGCATGTTTGATACCAAACTCCTGAACAGTTTATTCCCACAGGTATACCAACAAAATCATCAGGAGTTAACCTGATCGGATTGAATTACGAGAACAATGTTCATCTTCAAATTTCTCAATCAGTATACCCAATAATTCCGCCTCGTCGCCTTCAGGGGTATCAACCGGCGCATCAAATATTACCTCTAGCCTTTTAAGAGCCTGCTGATATTCTTCTTCCGATTTTATTAATCTCGCTTCCAAGTCCATTAAATCCTGGCTACAACTTTGTTTATTTTTAAAATTGTCAAGGCAAAGATAGCAGTATGTTACCAATTTGGTAATCATGATTTTTTTACCCCTTTTCACAAGATTTTTCATCCTTCTCCTGATTTGCCACAGTCTATCTTTCGGGGTCTGATCAAACTGCAGAAAACGATAAACAACTGTAAAATGAAATGTGCTGAAAATCACTGTTTGCAAAAATGGCTGCTGGTATTGGGTTTTCTTCTTATTCCCATGATTTTACCCGGGCAATCAAAGCTGTTGCCGGTCCAATATGTAAATCCGTTTATCGGTACCGAAAATGGCGGCAATGTTTTTTTGGGCGCTGCAGTGCCTTTTGGCCTGGTAAAACCGGGACCCGATTGCGGAAACAACGATAACAATTCGGGTTACCGGCAAGAGGGGAACATCAATGGTTTCAGCCATACCCACGTGAGTGGTACCGGTGGAGGCGCCAAATACGGGAACATACTTCTCCTGCCAACAACAGGTGATATCCGGATCAAAGGTTCAGGTTCACCACGGTCAGGCGAGGAAGCTTATGCCGGTTACTACTCGGTATTTTTGTCGCGCTATCAGGTTAAAGCAGAGCTGACTGCAACTCGCAGTACCGGCTTTCACCGATATACATTCACCAACCCCCAATCCGGGAATGTATTGATAGATGCAGGGCATTTCCTGGATTTTGGACACGATTGGGGTGAGGCACAGGAATTTGTTGGCAGTGAGCTCCATATTCTTTCAAATACCGAAATCGCAGGGTACAGCCGCATCCGGGGCGGGTGGAACAAGGGAGGTGCATATACCGTGTATTTTTATGCGGTTTTTAACCAGGAATCGATCCGGTCGGGCACCTGGAAAAACGAAACGCTGCATCCCGGGGTGTTAGATCAGCCTGATACCGGCGACAAAACAGGAGCCTGGTTTTCATTCAACTCTTCATCGGGAGGCCCGGTGCTGGTTAAAGTTGGAATATCGTTTATCAGTTCAGGCAAAGCAAAACTCAATGCAGATCAGGAGATCCCGGGCTGGGATTTTGACGCAATCTGCAAACAAACATCCGAAACCTGGAACAGCCTGCTGTCAAAAGTAGAGGTTGACGGCGGATCAGAATATTATAAATCAATGCTTTACACAGGATTGTATCATTCCATGCTGATGCCAACCCAACGATCGGGGGAAAATCCGAAGTGGAAATCAACAGAGCCTTATTATGACGATTACTATGCCATCTGGGATACCTATCGTACCACATCACCGCTGCTCACCCTGATTTTGCCGGATACTCAGCGCGATATGATCCGGTCGATGATCGATATTTACCGTTTTGACGGGTACCTGCCCGATGCCAGGAGCGGCAACGATAATGGCCGGACCCAGGGCGGTAGCAACAGCGACATGGTTATTGCAGATGCTTTTGTGAAAGGGCTTAAGGGTATCGACTATGAAATTGCACTGCAGGCAATGATCAAAAATGCTGAGGTTCCGCCCGGTGGAAATGAGCAAAAGGAAGGCAGGGGAGGAATTGAAGATTACAACACAATCGGCTATGTTTCCACCAACCACGAACGTGCAGGCACCCGGACGATGGAATATGCGGCTTGTGATTTTGCTATCGCTACCCTGGCAAAAGGTTTGGGGAAAACTGACCTTTACGAAAAATACCTGAAACGATCATCCAACTGGACGAACCTCTGGCGGCCTGTTGAATCCTTTGGAGCATCAGGATTCATCTGGCCCCGGAAAAGAGATGGAACCTGGGAAGAGAATTTCAACACCCTGCAGCCCGGAAGCTGGGGCGATTTCTTCTACGAGAGCCAGTCGTGGGAAATATCTTTATATGTGCCCCACAATGTTCCGGGACTGATCGCCAAATGCGGCGGAGCTGAAAAATTTGAAACCAGGCTCGACACGTTTTTTATTAACAGCCGTCCCAACCGGCAAGGGTGGATGGATTTTTACAACGTGAATAATGAACCGGGCTTTTTAACGCCGATGCTCTATCATTATATCGGGAAACCCGATAAAAGCAGTGAGCGGATCAGGCAAATCATTCAAGCATACTTTTCTATCAACCGTAATGGATTACCCGGGAACGATGACTCCGGAGCCATGTCCTCCTGGCTGGTATTTCATCTGATGGGATTTTTTCCGGTGGCGGGTCAGGATATATATCTCATTGGAGCGCCTCATTTCCCAAAAACGACCATTGACCTCGGGAATGGAAAAGAATTTAAAGTTATCGCCAAAAACCTGAGCGAAAAAAACAGATTCATCCAATCGGCCACTTTGAACGGGCAACCCATTGACCGTGCCTGGTTCAGGCATACTGAAATCTCCAATGGAGGAACTTTAACACTTGTGATGGGAGAAAGTGCTGCATACTGGGGCTCATCTGGTCTCCCGCCAACAGATCCCACTGAATAAAATGTTGGAAAGTTCCATTTTTTACCCTTCTTCGCAAGAATTTTCATCCCTCCCCTGATTTCCCGCAATCTATCTTTCAGGCTCAGATTTAACAAGAAAATACTGACCCTGATGCCTCTTCAAAACATCGATTTACATCAGCAATACCGGGCACTCCAGGCACAGCTAGCCTCTGGCTGGAATACCTGGAACACCAAAAGCGTGCTCAGCCATGTTCTCCTGCCGTATGGTTTCAATATCCAGATCTGCATAAAAAACACATTTATATCAGGAAATCAGTATCTTAAAGATTCCTATATCTCATCGAAAGAGGCCCGGCCCGAGAAGATCACTCCTGGTTACCATGCATATAATGGAAGCTATACAGCGTTGCAGGTTGAATTTGAGGGCACGGTGGTAAAAGTGGAAACCGGTCATGATGCAGAAGATCTGCTTATTTTGATCACTCCGGAGAAGCTCGCGTGGAAAAATCCCCATATCGTACTGGAAACCGGCATGCTTTGGAACAAACCGGGTGAAGTGCGCAAAAAGAAGAATCAGGTTATTGCTCAATTTGCCGATAACCAGATTTCTGTTAGTTCAACAGCCACTGTGCTGGAAGATTTTTTGCCCGTAAATGGTCCTTACCTGAGTGTGGAACTCAACGGAACAATAGGATTTTACACCGGCCGGCAACGCAACCTGGAAGAGATCGGGTTAATCATTTCCGATAAAAGGAACCTTTATGATTCCGCATTAAAAGCTTATGCTCCACTGGAAGATACTTACGAGGCGCTGCAAAGTGTGATTGCCTGGAACGTGATTTACGAACCTTTTGGCGACCGGGTAATTTTTCCGGTGAGCCGGTTGTGGAACGATTTTTTTGGCGGTCCGTTCGTCCTT
Source organism: uncultured Bacteroidota bacterium (assembly GCA_903919925.1). GTDB lineage: Bacteria > Bacteroidota > Bacteroidia > Bacteroidales > UBA12481 > UBA12481. The sequence continues at coordinate 31,421 of CAIXKO010000623.1, forward strand.
TTCGATTGGGATACCTTTCTGGGAGCCTGGATGGCCTCGCTTGGCAGCCGGGAGCTGGCTTATGCCAATGCGGTTGAAATTACCAAACATATTACCCCGGGCGGTTTTATTCCCAACTATGCGGGGGGGTATGGCCTGGGTTCCCCCGATCGGTCGCAACCACCCATCGGAAGCCGGGTATTCCTGGAGTTGTATAAGAAATTTAAGGAGGCCTGGATTCTGGAATACGTATTTGATGATCTGTTACGATGGAACCGGTGGTGGAATGAAAAGCGGAATACCAATGGGTTTCTGTGCTGGGGATCGGACCCCCTGCCTGAACCAAACAATGGCGATTGCAATAACTGGCAGGCGGCAGCTTACGAAACCGGACTCGACAATTCGCCCATGTATGACGGAATTCCATTCAATACGGAAACCCATAAAATGGAACTGGCCGATGTGGGATTGATGGGAATGTATGTGATGGATTGCGACTGTCTGTTTGAAATCGCAACAGTAATCGGCCGTAAAACGGAAGCTGAAGAACTGGCGATAAGAAGCAGCGCGTTCAACCGTAAGTTAAAAGCATTGTGGAGTGATGAAAATGGGATTTTCCTCAATAAACGCACCGATACCGGGGCGTTCAGCCATAAACTTTCCCCCACACTTTTTTATGCCATGCTTTCCAAAGCACCCTCTCAGGCCCAGGCTGAGCGGATGATCAATGAACATTTCATGAATCCGGATGAATTTTTGGGGGATTGGATCATCCCTTCGATATCACGCAACGATCCTGCTTTTGCTGAGCAGGGGTACTGGCGGGGAAGAATCTGGGGACCGATGAATTTCCTGGTTTATCTGGGGCTTAAAAACTATGATTTACCGGAAGCCACTCAATTAATGATTGAGAAATCCAATGCATTGCTGATGAATACCTGGCAAAAAAACAAGATGGTACATGAAAATTACAACGGTATTTCAGGCAATGGCAGAAACGCGGACGAGCGGATCAACCTGAGCGATTCCTACTACCATTGGGGTGCGTTGCTGGGGTTTATGGCGCTGCTGGAGGTTTCAGAATAATCAGAAGGTCATTTCCGGAAAAATCAACGAAACATCATGATAAATAACTTGTTATGAAGTACCAACCCCCTGGCCCCTCCCTGAAAAAGGGAGGGGGAATGAGCAATAAATTCCCTTCGGAGGTTGGAGAGGGTAATTAATGACCGATTATATAGTAGTCACCAGAAAAGCAATAATCTAATTCAAAACAATATGATTCGCCCATTTTATTTCTTTTTTAATGCGGCATTAAGCATTATTTCTTCCTTTTTGCCTGTCTATCTCGAATCAAGAGGGTTTTCCGGTACCCAGATAGCGAATATTATGGCACTGGATTCCATTATTGCTATACTGGGTATCAGTATATTATGGGGTTATCTTTCCGATAGGACCCAAAAACCCGCAATGATACTTCAAATACTTGCTTTGGGAACTGCCCTGTCCTTTATTCCGATACTCTTTGGAGGATCAGCGTATTATCTGGTGTTTCTAGGCTATTTGATATTTGGATTCTTTAGCTGTCCAATCGGGGGCATCTCCGATTCGCTGGCCGTTGTGCATGCCCGGGATAAAGGCATCGATTTCGGCAAAATCCGGGTGTGGGGTTCTATCGGCTGGCTGTCATCAACCCTTTTGGTAGGTTTTTGGCTGGCAGCAAAGGGTACCGATATTCCGGTTAAAAGCTTTAATGATGCAGTGGAAGTTGCCAAAGCAATGTTTGCCGGAAAAGGAATAAACTGGAACGATCCGATTGTGATTGTATTGGTTATTTGCGGCTTTGCCGTCACCTTTTTAACCACTCTTGGATTTAGTAATGCCAAAAAGGGAGAAACAAAGAAAGATTCCAGACCCGGGTTTTCCGATCTGAAGTTAATACTGAAGAACAGGTACTTCCTGATCTTCCTGATCGTGGTTGCCCTGCACATGCTATGCCTCAAATCGTTTTACTTCCTCTTTGGCATACATGTCAAGAATTTAGAGATGAGTCCAACTATTCTGAGTATTGCATTTTCAGTTGGAACCCTGGCTGAAATCCTGGCATTTTCCATTTTTGGCTGGCTTCGCAAATATTTCCGCTTAGAGATATTAATAGCCATCGCAACTGGAATCAGCTTGTTGCGCTGGGCTTTACTGGCCAACACTGAATCAGTTGGACTGCTTATCTTTAGTCAGTTACTGCATGCTGCCACTTCGGGCATATTCATCGCGGCAGCCGTTTCCTTTGTTGCCAATGCCGCCGAGCCTAAATTATTGGTTACCTACCAGCAGGTGTATTATTATGCCATGTTTATCGGAAATTTAATCGGAACGTATGCATCCGGATTTATTTATGAGGGATTTAATAAAAGTGCCATTCCGGTATTTTATGTGATGAGTGCCGTAGAGCTCCTTGCCATGATGTTCATTTTACTATCCATGCGTTTGCCCAAAAACCCCACCGCCTAACCCCATCAACCCTTGAGTCCCTCAACCCTTCAACCAATCAACCCTTCAACCCTTCAACCAACAACCCCTCAACAATATGCCCCAATACTACCTCTCAACCACCGGCAACGATGCCAATAACGGCCTTTCAGCAGACAGCTCCTGGAAAACCATCGCCAAAGTAAATACCATGTCGCTGAACCCGGGCGATGAAGTTCTCTTTCATTGTGGTCAAATATTCCCGGGTGAGTTAATTATCTGTCAATCAGGTACGGAAAGCCAACCCATTTTAATCAGCTCCTGGGGTACCGGAAACAAACCCATTTTAACTGGGGCAATTCCGGTTACCGGCTGGCATTTGGAGGAAGGCAACCGGTACTCCAGTAATCTGAACCACACAGTTTTCCAACTGTTTGTAAATGATAGGTTGTACCATCTTGCCCGAATTCCCGCAACCGGATTTTTCCCGATCGAAAAGGGAGATAAATCCAATCTGACGGATAACCGGCATCTGAATGTGAAATTTGATCTCGCCGGAGCCACTGCACGGATCAGGGCGGTAAACTGGCAGTACGAAACCGCAAAGGTGGCGGCCCATCACGATGGTACCATCACATTTACCGAAAACATGATGTATCAGTGTAATCCCCGGTATGGCTATTTTCTCGATAACAAAGCGGAATTTCTCAATCAGCCGGGACAATGGTTCCGGGACGAATTATCACAGAAAATCAGTATTATCCCTTTAGCTCAGGAAAATCCTGATCTTCAGAAAGTGGAAGCTACCATTTATCAAAATGGGATAACGATTTCTGAAGGGGTAAAATATATCAGGATCAGCGGCCTCCAGCTGGAGAAATATGAAAATGCCGCCATTTCAGGGTTGAGCAATAGTGGTTACGTCCACATTTCGGATTGCCGTATCCAGGATATTAACGTGTATGGAATTTGTCTGGATATTAATTCCGGCCATTACACCATTGCGAACAACGCCATCACCGATATCCGCGGACGGGGGATTTCAACCATTGAAAGTAGTTATAATGAAATCACAGGCAATGAGTTGCTGTGTATCGGACTTTATCCGGGATATGGATTCAACGGGGTGAATAATGGGGTGGGAATTGCAATATTAAAAACAGAAGTAAAATTCCAGATTAGCCAGTCGACTTTTAATCAATTAAATAAATTAATTATTCCTTCCGATATTTTAATAAAAATTGCTGAATTAATTGATTTACCCTATCCCGATGAGAAATTTGTGGTGGAAGCGCTTGAAAATAAACTTGGTAAAGAAACTACTGAAAAATATAGCCCGCTGATTATGGCATTGGTGAGGGCAGAAGCGATTGCCCAAAAGCTGGAATCAACCCATAACCGGGTGGCATACAACAGGGTTGACAGTACTGGATATGCGGGTATCCGTGTGGATGGAAGTAATAGTATTGCTGAATTTAATGTAATCAAAAACACCTTGCTGCACATGAACGATGGCGGGGCCCTGTATTGCTGGGCTCAAAATGAAGATTATACACACCATAATATTTTTCGGAACAATATCATTATTAATGCAATCGGTAGTTGTGAGGCAACGGCAAATGACCTGGCTTATGCGTATGGAATTTATACCGATAACAAATGCCATCACATTACCATCGAAAACAATACGGTGGTGGGAGCAGCAGGCGGAATACTAATCAACGATGAGGGCCATCATCAGAAAATAGTCGGTAATACCTTATATGATAACCGGTTTGGACTTGTATTCTCGGAGTATTGCAGCCCGGGCACCTTGATAGGCTGTGAAGCTTACGGAAATACACTTTTTTGCAGAAAAAGGGATCAGCGGGCCTTGTTCGTGGAATCGCGCGTAAGGGAAGGATTTGTTCCCGGAATTTTGAATAACAACCTGTACGCCAATCCTTATTATCCGTTTCCAATCATCGCCCTTACTTACCGTAATCAGGTGCGCACCTACCATGAGTATACCCTGGCATCATGGCAAAAGCATGATCAGCAGGATGCGGACTCAACAACCATTGCCACAGCAAATCATGATGCAGGAGGACAGCAATCGCTTATCCTGATAAACGAAACCGCCGAAACTAAATCTTTTGACATCACCTCTGATTTGCAATATATCGATCTGAAAGGTAATGTATTGGGTAATTGCGTGGAGGTTGCCGCTTTTAGCTCGTTGATAATTTTGCAGGTGTAATAGTTTTCAGGCGTATGAATATTTGGCAGATAAATTGTCTTAAAGTACCCTCCCCCTGGCCCCCTCCCTGAAAAAGGGAGGGGGAATGAGCAATAAAGTTCCCTTGGAGAAAAGCCCCACCGTTTTTCAGGGGGGGTGGGTACTTTAAGTCTTATCGTCCATGGATCTACCTTTCTTAACATCAATTATTTACAACAATGAACTTTTCAGACAGAAATAATCCGGAAGCATACTATTTTTTCGACGACAAGGCCCGGGAAGTGATTATAAAACGATACGATACGCCCACTCCCTGGATGAACTATTTCTCGAACGGGATTTTCCATACCATGATGTCGCAGGCCGGCGGGGCAGTGGCTTTCTACAAATCGCCACAGATCTGGAGAATTAACCGCTACCGGTTTTTTCACCTGCCCACCGATCGGTCCGGGTTATACTATTATATAAAAGATGCAAAAACCGGTGAATTCTGGTGCCCCACTGCGGAACCGGCTTTTACCAAACCGGGGAAATGGCAGTCGGCACATGGATTGGGATACACCCGCTTTGAGGCTGAACACAATGGAATAAAGGCTGAATTGCTTTATTTCATTGGCAACCAGGAGAACTGCGTGGTGTGGAACCTGAAACTCACCAATACCTCGGCGGAAAAAAAGGAAATTGATTTGTTTGCTTTTGTTGAGTTCGGAATGATGGAGTATATGCGCGAATTATCGTGGGTATGCTATAACAAACATCAGGTTAAGGTTGATTTTAACGAAAACCTCGATGCCATTATTTACGATTATGCGGTGGAAATGCAACCCAAACCGTTGGAAACACCGCTGGTTTATCTCGCCTCGGATCAGAAGGTTTTTTCTTATGATGGCGATCGCGATGAGTTTATCGGGAATTATCGTTCAGAATCCAATCCTTATGCAATTGAAAATTCCGGTTGTACCAAATCAACTCTCAAGGGAGGCGACCCATGCGGAGCGCTCCAGATCAGTGTTGTTCTGAACCCGGGTGAATCCAAAACCATCAATACTTTTTTAGGCACGGGACTCAAAATCAGTGATATTGAAAAGTCTCTGGAAAATTGCCGCAAATCCGGATTTGTAGAGAATTCGCTGTCATCGCTGAAAAGCGAATGGGAAAACTATACCTGTCATTTCCAATGCAAGCTTCCCGATAAAGATGCCGAGCGCGAAATTAATATTTGGAATCCTTATCAGGCCCAGCGCAACTTCCTCTTTTCCAGAAATATATCGTATTATGCCACCGGTACTTTCCGGGGAGTGGGTTTTCGCGATACTTCTCAGGATGTACTTTCCCAGATCCCAATCGATATGGAAAGTGCAAAATCCAAAACCCGGGAACTGCTCAGTCAGCAGTATAACGATGGGCATACCAACCATTACTATTTCAAAACCGAAGGCTGGGAGCCGCTCAACCGGCTGCATTCCGATAACCACATCTGGCCTATTCCGGTGGTTTGGAACATTATTATGGAGGAGGGCAAAACCGACTTTCTACACGAGATTATTCCCTTCTTTGATGGCGGGGAGGGCAGCGTATATGAGCATCTGTGTCGGTCGATCGATTTTACCAGGAACAATATCGGGGCCAATGGATTTCCGCTGATGCTTACTTCCGACTGGAACGACATGTTGTACAAAGTTTGCCGTGAGGGAAAAGGTACCAGTATCTGGATGGCGATGTTCCTTGGTTTTGCACTTCCCAAACTGGCCGAATTGGCTGAATTACTCAATGATTCAGATCATTCCGGAAGCTTTATGGAGATGTGGGAAACTCAAAAACAGCTGGTAAACAGCAAAGCATGGGATGGTAAATGGTTCCGGCGTGCCACCATGGATAATGGTCAGTATTTAGGAACCGCTGAAATGGACGAAGCCAAAATATTTCTGAATACCCAGTCCTGGTCGGTGATATCAGGAATGGCAGATGAGGATAAAATGGCCACTGCCATGGATTCCGTCAGTGAACTGCTGGATACGGATCTGGGGATAAGGAAAATTTGGCCATCTATCGTAAACTTCCCGACTCCGGAGGATCCGCTTTCCCATTACAACAAGGGAACCGGTGAAAACGGATCCATCTTCTGCCACGCCAATACCTGGGCGATCATTGCCGAGTGTATGCTGGGCAATGGCGATCGGGCATGGAAGTATTACCGTCAGCTGATCCCTAAAGTGGCTATGGAAATGGCAGGGGCCTGGCGGTATAAGGCTGAACCGTATGCTTATGCCTCCAACTTTTTTGGGCCTGAATCAGATAAGTTCGGATTGGCTAATGTGTCATGGCTCACTGGTACCGCATCGTGGATGTATGTTGCTGCAACCCAGTATATTTTGGGCATCCGTCCGGTTTGGGAAGGGTTGCTGATCGATCCCTGCCTGCCATCGGAATGGGAGGAAATCAGTGTGGATCGCATTTTCCGCGGATGTAATGTCCATATCACGATAAAAAAACCAGTGGGAGTATGCAAAGGGGTCAGCCAGATTAGTGTTGACGGGAAGCAGATTGAGGGGAATATCGTGGCGGTAAAAAGGGGCGAAACGGAAATATCGGTTAATGTAATGATTGGATAATGAATAATTTAGATACCCTCACCCTGCCCCTGTGGTAGGGGCAGAAAATCTTCTGCCCCTACATGAGATTGGAATGAACCTGGTAGGGGCAGAAAATCTTCTGCCCCACATGAGATTGGAATGAACCTGGTAGGGGCAGAAAATCTTATGCCCCCACATAATATATAATCAAAAACATCAATGAAGAGTACATTTCTCTTAATAGCTTTTGTGATTGCCGGTAACCTGTTTGGCCAGCAAAATCCCTACGTGCAGCCCGCTGACAGCTCCAAAATGCAGTGGTTTAAAGAAGCAAAACTTGGCATATTTATTCATTATGGAATCTATGCGGTAAACGGCACCGGTGAGTCGTGGCCAATCTATAACAATGAAATTCCTTATGCTGATTACATGAGTCAGCTGAAAGGATTCACAGCCAGCAAATACAATCCGGAATCATGGGCCCGGCTGTTTAAGGAAGCCGGTGCCAGATATGCGGTACTCACCACCAAGCATCATGATGGAGTCGCTTTATGGGATACAAAAATGAGCGATCTGAGTGTAGTAAAGAAAACACCAGCCAGGCGCGATCTGATAAAGCCTTATGCTGAGGCACTTCGTAAGGAAGGATTGAAAGTGGGCCTCTATTTTTCGCATCTCGACTGGTCGAATCCCGATTACGCAACGGTATTTGATGGCAAGGACAGGAATCCTAAAAACCCGAACCCCTGGGATTATCCAAAGTCAGGTGTTGAAGATACAGTCAGATGGAACCGTTTTCTGGCATTCAACCGGGGTCAGCTAAAAGAGTTGCAGGAAATTGCAAACCCTGATTTATGGTGGTTCGATGGCGACTGGTCCCGGACGGCACAACAATGGAAGATGAAAGAATTGCGGCAAACACTGCTCACGTGGAATCCTAAAGCCATTTTGAATTCGCGGATGCAAGGGTATGGCGATTATGTCACCCCTGAGCAGGGAGTGCCTGTTGCGGGTCCGCAAGGCCCCTGGGAACTTTGCATGACCATCAACGACTCCTGGGGTTACAGGGGTATCGATACTAACCAGAAATCGCTTGACTATATCATCCGTATATTTTCGGAATGTATCAGCATGGGCGGCAACCTGCTGCTGGATGTAGGACCCAAAGAAGACGGGACCATCACCCCGGAACAATCTGCCACATTAAAAGGATTGGGGCGATGGACCAAAAAGCATTCGGAGGCCATCTATGGTACTCAAAGAGGGATACTGCCCGGCCATTTTTATGGTCCAACCACCTTGTCGAAAGATAAAAAAACGCTCTACTGCTTTGTTCTGGACAATCCAAAAGCGGAGGTTGTAGTGAAGGGAATCCGCAATAAAATCAAGGCGATCCGTGTGTTGGGCAGCAATCAGGATCTGAAATTTAAACTCAATGGAGGAGCTTCGTGGCTGAATATCCCGCCGGTACTACTGATCGATCTTCCGGCAGATCAGCTCGATAGAAACACAACCGTTATCGCCATTGAACTGGATACGCCTTTGGAATTGTACCGGGGTGAGGGTGGGGCGGTGGAGAAGAATTAGGAGGTGAGGATGTGAGGGTGTGAGGAAGTGAGGAAGTGAGGATGTGAGGATGTGAGGATGTGAGGATGTGAAGAATGAAGAATGAAGAGTGAAGGAGTGGTAAGAGTGATAAATTGATTAAATGTTGAAGTATTATGGAAAAAGTAACACGTCGTAAAATGATTAAGAACAGCATGGTGACGGCAGCTGGCTGGAGCATTTTCCCATCTGAGCTGGTACCTTTGGCAAAAGAGATTCCTGCTGGTACCGGGTCGGTTTCCTTTTTGCCGGACTGGAATCATGCGGGTTCAACCCTGCGCCACACCTGGGAAGGGCTGGGAAATGTTGATCAGTTCCGTTGGTTTGTCCGCCGCGATATGCAGGACCAGCTGGCGGTAATGCAAAAAGATTTAAACCTCCGGCATGTGAGGGCGGTTGGGATGTTTGATGATGAATTGAGGGTACTGGGTATCGATCCAACTACCTGGAGGGACCAGGATCGCAAAGCACGCTATAACTGGCAGGTAATCGATTATGTGATAGAGTCGCTGATGAATATGGGTATCAATCCGGTGATCACCACTTCGTTTATGCCATCCGGATTATCATCAGGCACACAAACCTGCTTCTCCACCAAGGCCAATGTTTGCCCGCCTAAGGATTACAGGGAATGGACCGATCTGGTTACCAGAACCATCAGACATTTTGTCGAACGGTTTGGCGAGAGCGTTGTAAAGTCGTGGTATTTTGAAGTCTGGAACGAGCCTAATCTGGATGCTTTCTGGAAAGGTGCCGATAAAGCCGAATTTTTCAAATTGTATTCCACCACCTGGCAGGCCATTAAATCGGTTCATCCTGATTTAAGGTTGGGTGGGCCATCGGCAGCCAGAGCCGAATGGATCCCTGAATTTATTGATTTCGGCCGGAAAAACGGCTGTCCGGCTGATTATATCATTGCGCATGTTTACAATAATGACAGTGAATTTGCCGCACTTTCACCATTCGACGGACCCCAGAATGATAAAATTAATCAATCACCCAATTTTCTTCCCGGTGTGGTAAAAGGCACGCGGAAACTATTGGACGAAATGGGATTTAAAGGCGAATTGCATTTCAACGAATGGGGCCGCTCCTGGTTCCCAAGCGATTCCATCCGCGAGAGCCAGAACGAAGCCGCATTCATAGTGAAAAGCATGGCCGGTTGCTCTCAGCATGCAGATTATTTTGCCTATTGGTGCTTATCCGATATATACGATCAATTGGGATATGGCTCGGAAACTTTTCATGGAAACTACGGCCTGATGAATCTTCAGGGATTAAAAAAGCCTTCGTATAAAGCATTTCAGCTGCTCGGAAAATTAGGGGACACGCAGGTTCCCCTAAATACTTCTAATGGAAATGATTTGCAAAACGCCATCGCCGCCAAAGGCAAAAATGGATACCAGTTTCTCTTCTATTCCTTTGAAAAGGATTTCAAACCCGAAACATCAGTTCCTCAAAAAATGAGTGTTTCATTTCGCTTGCCGGATAGAATAAACATTGATGATATCAGGGTTTACCGGATTGGAAGCACAGAGAATAATATCTTCTCCAAATGGAAATCGATTGGCAGTCCGGCATATCTCCGGAAGGAAGAATTGGCTGAATTGTTAAAGCATAATGACCTGGGAAAATCCGGCGAAAAACACAAAATTGACAGTACCGGAGGAAGCAGGGTGATGACTGTTGAATGTGAATCACCGGGAGTGGCATTGGTTGAAATGAATACAAATAGTTAGTCAAGTGAAAAAAATTATCGCTTTTTGTGCACTGGCCTGCCTTCTTGCCGCCTGCAATAACGGCAGCTCTAAGCCGGAAACATTCACACCGTTGACTCATTCATCGGTCGATAGCGCCAGTTTGCAAAACGGATACCTGGTGTATCATTCGATCCGGACGGATGCCGCAGGCAAAATTATTCCCTGGTACAGTCCCGATCCGGGGAATTCCTATGACCATATTCTCGGGTTGGTCTGGAATTTCTGGGATACCATGCGCGTGGATATCAATGGTCTGCCATACTACATGAATCATCAGGTTTGGGAAGAAAAGTACAACGATGGCAGGGGTGTGGCCGGTTCGCAGTTTGAAATGGCGCTCTCCTCCTGGTACCTGTATTACACTTACACCGGCAACCAGCGGGTGATAGATAACATGACCTTCATGGCCGATTACTATTTGTCGCACTCCCTATCGCCGGCTGATGCAGCCTGGCCTAACATTCCCTATCCTTATAATACTCTGGTTTATTCCGGGATATACGATGGCGACATGATTCTGGGAAAGGGTTTTACCCAACCCGATAAGGCCGGGGGTTTTGGATACGAGCTGGTTAACCTGTATAAAATGTGCGGCAATGAGAGATACCTGAACGCTGCCATCGGCATTGCAAATACCCTGGCCCGCCATACACGGCAGGGCGATAATGAAAACTCCCCGCTTCCCTTTAAAGTCAACGCTGAAACCGGTGAAACCGGCCAATTGATTGAAAACGCAAACGGAACCAAACAGACAAAGGCTTCATCCTATACGTCAAACTGGTGCGGCACCCTTCAGCTATATCAGGAATTACGGGAATTGCATCTGGGCGACACTACCGAATACAAAAAATCATTCGGTATCCTGCTGGAATGGATGAAGAAATATCCGCTGCAAACCAATAAGTGGGGACCCTTTTTTGAGGATGTCTTCGGATGGTCGGATTGCCAGATCAATGCCATTACGTTTGCCAGGTATATGATGAATAATCAGGCATTGTTTCCGGATTGGAGAAATGAGGTACCCCGCATCTTTGATTGGGTATATGCCAAACTGGGCAATAAAAAATGGGAAAAATACGGGGTCACCGTAGTCAATGAGCAGACCTGGTATCCGGTTGAAGGTAACAGCCACACTTCCAGGCAAGCCTCTGCTGAACTGCTGTATGCCAAGCTATCGGGCGATACCTCACGGATACCACATGCAGTTCGACAGTTAAACTGGGCTACCTACATGGTTGATTTTGACGGGAAAAACCAGTATCCGAATGAACAAATCTGGATGTCGGACGGGTATGTCGATTATGTTAGGCATTACCTGCGTGCCATGGAAGCATTGCCGCGGCTTTCGCCCGACAATGCCAACCATTTGCTCTCCAGCACATCGACTATTAGACAAATTGAGTATTATCCGAATTTCAAATACGGCATCTGGGGAATTGCCTTCACTGAACAGGCACTGATAAAGGACAAAACAGAATTTCCAAGGGTACGATATTTTACGTATGATAAAGCTTCAACCGAGGTGCTGCGGCTGATGAAAAAGCCTTCAGAAATTAGGGTAGCCGGCAAGTCCATCCTGGAAAGATCTGCTGATAAAGAGGAAGGCTGGAGTTGGCAATCTTTTGACAAGGGGGGCATTGTAACTATTACCCATGCTGAGGGTAATGAATTGGTTATCATTTATTAAAACGGTTATGAGGTATTTGCATTGTTTTCACTTTTTATCCTTACTGCTAACAGGCAGCTGTTTCAATGGACTGGAAATGTGTTGCGTCAGGCGGCCATCCGATCATTCGGGGACAGGGAGTGCATGGCGAAATATGAAAACCACATTCATCATTTTAGCATTTTTATCCACAACATTGAACCATACCCATGGGAATCCGCTCATCACCCTGCCGGATTCAAACCTCTTTGTTCAACTTGATGTTGCGCCCCGCTGGATCTGGCGTGGCGTGGCCTATTCTCAGGGTCCGGTTATACAACCTTCATTAGGGTATGCAGGTAAGAAGATTACAGCAATCATCTGGGGGTCATATTCCATCCTGAACGGGGAATATCACGAGTTGGATTTCACCCTGGAGTATAAGCCTGTTGAACAGATAAATATTGGATTTACCGACTATTTTGGCATTAACGATTCAACCAAACTGAATCAGCGCTTTTTCAATCTGAAAAACAGTTCCACTTCCCATGTGTTTGATTTTTATGCCAGAGTCTGTCCGTTCAAGAATCTTCCCCTGAGCTTTTACATTTCCAATTGGTTTTACGGCGCAGATAAAGACCCGAAAACCCGAAAGCAGTATTTTTCAACTTACATGGAGGCACGCTACGAAAAGCAATATCACGATATTGGCCTTTATACCTTTGTCGGTGCCACTCCCTATAAAAGTTTCTATTTCAGGCAGGCCGGAATTGTAAATCTGGGGTTAGGCCTTACCAAGACTTATCAGATTGGCAAAAAACTTACCTTACCTCTAAAAGTGGAGTTTATCCTTAACCCATCTTCTCAAAATGTATACGTAAATGCAGTAGTGGGAATCAGATAAACAAAGTACTGCAGGCATTTGATTCATCTATTCAATTGATCCTATCAGTGGTTGCTTGGCGTATAACCGGCAAAATGTCAATCTCTTCAAATGCTATTACTAAAAATTGGCCAAATATCGGCGAAGTCTAATTGAGCGATATGCTGCCCGAATACACTGTTCAGGGTTGGGGTACGCTTCAAAATGACAAATCAATAAAACTGCCGGTCCTGAATATTGCCGGGCGTGAATTCAGAAAAGGACTTGGCACCCATGCCACCAGTGAGATCGTTTACCGCATTTGCGGAAATTATACCCAATTTTCAGCATGGATCGGAGTCGACAATTTCCCAAAATTCAACAACTTGTCAAGCATACAATTTGAAATTTGGGGCGATGGGGAATTGCTTTTTCAAAGCGGAATAATGAGAATCAAAGATGAGGCTCAATTTATTGAAGTTGATATTACCGGAGTAAACGAACTGAAACTTAACGTAAATGATGCAGGTGATGGAACAAACTGGGATCATGCGGATTGGGCGGAAGCGAAAATCCGTTATCCGGGTTTTTCCATTCAATTCTAAATATTCCGCTTCACCAATTAACAGAAATTAGGATACCTTTACCCTAAGGAAAGTAAAATTCCAATACCCCCCAACTCTAATGAAACATCAGAACCTGCCTTCAATCGATGAACTGAAAAAGAATTTCAAGCCTATCAGAAACATAAATGTTCATCACAAAGAGAACTTATCGCCGGTTAAAAAATTAGCCCTTTGGATAACGACACATGTTGGAAGTATGGGCTTCTTTTTTGTTATTTTTTGCGGGACGGTCAGTTGGCTGAGCTGGAACACTCTTGCTCCAGCAAAAATGAGGTTTGACCCATTTCCTGCCTTTGTCCTTTGGCTGTTTATATCAAACATGATTCAAATATTCCTCATGCCTTTGATCATGGTTGGTCAGAATCTGCAGTCAACACATTCTGATTTCTTCTATTTGATTTCTTTTATTTAATTGTGTTTATTTAATAGATTATGTTATTTGATCGGTAATTTATGATTTACCCTATTTAACGATCACCACCGAATCCCTGCTGTTTACAGCATACTTAATCACATTTCCCCGGTCGCCAACGGCAGATGCAACAGAGGTTATATGGTAGGTGCCTGCAGCACGATAAATGACATCCACTGATCCCCTTTTCAATATATTGTCATATGTAAAGCTTAAGCCCTGGTAATTAACATTCGGCGATTCAGAATAGATATGTTTAATATAGATTTTACCTGATTTAATTGAATCTCCCATATAAAATGCATTATATTCCGAAGGGTTCAAACTCACCACCTTAATAGTTTGGCCTACTTTTGCGGTGAATGGCCTGGGAAGGTTTTCCCAGGCACCGGTAACCTTATTAAGGATTTGAAGATCATATTCAGCAGCCGGAGCTTCTATTGTTTCTTTTGAACAAGCGAATGAGGCCAGCCCAATCGCTACCACCAGTAAAATTCCTATATTTTTCATTTTTGATTTTTTACCAATTAATAACCTGTATTTTGCGTCAGCGTGTTGCTTGATGCTCTTAATTCGGAATCAGGAATAGGCGATAATTTGTGCTTTTCCTCAACCGATACGATATGGCCGTTCCTGGGCAATCCGCTCTTCGCCGTTTTGCTGATCTGGAAGTTTGGCCCGGCCAAAGCCTGAGCGGCTTCCACAACGCTTTTCCAATTAAATCCGTTCAAGCCATCATATCTGACCAGGTCATAATACCGATGACCTTCCAAACCCAATTCTACCCGCCTTTCATTTCTGATTTTTTCGCGCAATTCCGATTGCGATCCGCCTGTGATCTGTACCGGCACTCCCGTCAGCTTGTCTGCAGCATGTTTTGGAGCCGCCGGGGTGTTCCGTGCACGCCCCCTGACCAGTTCCAGCCAGGCTAATGCATCAGTCGTTTGATTAACCTCATTTGCAGCTTCAGCGCCAACCAGAATCAGATCGGAATACCGGTAATATTTGATGTTCAGGTAAGGGTTGTCCGGACAACCATCCGGGTCGTATTTCCGGAAGTAATATCCAGTTGTGCTGTGATCAAAACAAATCAGCTGGTACTGCTTGCTGTTGAGTTTAAATGCATTGCTCTCATCCCCCTGTACATAAATGGTCCAGTTTTTTCTGGGGTCGCCTGGCTCAAAAGCATTCACAAAATCCTGGGTCGGCAGGTTCATCCCCCAGCCATATGCCGATGCCGGTCCCTTGGTCATGGTAGCTGTAAAAGGATATCGCGGTGACTGGGAAATGCTGAACCAGGATGTTTCCATGTTTGTAACGCCAGGAACAGGGTTCCCCCCTTCAACGATTCCTTCAGTGGAGAAATCACCAGTCGTTTTCCATACCGCATCGTATGTTGGCAGTAATGAAAACTGTTTTGATTCTATTACGTTTTTTGCCGTTTCATAAGCCTTCTGATAGTATTCCGATGCTTTCGCAGGTTCTGCTGATGCCCTGAATAAATATACTTTGGCAAGAATCGCAAGAGCAGACCCTGAGTTCATCCTGCCCTTATCTGCCGGGCTCAGCTGATCGGCCCTGGGTAAAACGCTTGCTGCTTCCAGACAGTCCTTCTCAATCTGATCATAAACCAGCAACCTGTCCGACCGGGGCAACAACTTAGTAGATCCGTCGAGTACTAGCGGGAGGTCGCCAAAATCCTTCACCAGTTCGAAATACCAATAGGCCCGCAAACATTTAGCCTGCCCCACATAATTATTAATGAGAGCCACATCAGCAGGTTTTGCCACCTTTAATGCCTCAGGTCCGGAAACAATAACCGCATTGGCGTAATGAACGGCTGTGAAACAGGGCCTCCAATAATCCAGGAAGACAGTATTTGTAGAAAAAATATTAAAATCATTGAGCGCATGCCCGGCCACTTCGTCATTTTCATCTTCTCCACCCGTTTGGGCGTCATCGGTGCGCCAATTTCCAACCATCATCTTCATATACGGATACTCATGCCACCACTGGCCTTCCAGAAATGCATAACTGGCATTCAGGGTATACAGCAAACCTTGAGGAGTGCGCCGGAATGTAGCATCGGATTGTGTTGCCGGTTCAATTGGCTTATCGATAAAGTCCTTACTGCAACTGGAAATAATTAAGATGAAAAAAAACAGAACCTTGATGAAATATATTTTTGGCGATTTCATTTTTTGTAATTTTAATTGATCAAACATGATTAAACAGAATTAAAAAGAGATATTAATTCCTCCAAGAATCATTCTCGGCTGTGGATAAACACCGCCATCCACACCAAAATCCAACGGACTCGCATTCCAGCCGGTGGATTGGCCGATTTCAGGATCGTAACCGTTATACTTCGTAAATGTAAATAGGTTCTGAACGGTAATATAAATTCGAAGCTTCGATATTTTAACTTTCTGTATAATATTGTTGTTCACGGAATAACCAATCGTAATAGCCTTTACTCTGAAGTAGGAACCATCCTTTAGCGATAAGTCGGAAAAATATCTGTTTTGCATATTCTTGCCGATCGCCGGTATATTTGTATTGGTGATTTTTGTTCCATCCGGAAGAATCCTTCCCCAATAATTGAGCATATCCGTGCTTAAATTCCCGGACATACTTAAATCCCTTAAAACATTTTGACCTAATGAATTATAAATATCGTTTCCGTGAACTCCGTTAGTAAAAATATTTAAATCAAAGTCTTTATAGAAAAAATTGAGTGTAAACCCATAATTAAAATCGGGAAAGGCGTTCCCGATATACGTTTGGTCCTTATTGTCAATTTTACCATCTTTATTCAGGTCTGCGTATTTAATATCACCGGGTGCAGTAAACTTGTACTGGAAAGCATGATTGGCAATATCGGCTGAGTCCTTGAAAATACCTTCTGATTTATATCCATAAAATGTTCCTAACGCAATCCCTTCCTTAATTACCGTGCTATTGCCGATTACGGGAGGCTGACCGCCATCCAGGGAAACTACCTTATTAATATTCCGGGCAATATTTCCGATAATCTCAAACTTAAATTCACCCTCATAATTCCGGTAACCGGCTGAAAACTCAATGCCCTTATTGTTTACTTCGCCGAGATTGGTATACACGTTTCCAAAGAGATCATCCAATTTCCCAAAATAGGCAGGCAATTGTTTTCTCATCAATAAATCCATGGTCTTCTTATTGTACACATCAATACTCATGTTGAATTTACCGGTCCATGCAGCCATATCAATACCCAGGTTTGTAGTTACGTTGGTTTCCCAGCCAATGTCAGGATTGGCAAGGGTGTAATCGACATAATAGGGAATCGCGGTTTTCGGAAGGCCCATAACGGTTTGAAGGGCATACCGGCCTTGATCGGGCCTGTTGGATACGGAACCATTATAAGCATAAGGCACAATATTCTGGTTACCTACTTTCCCCCAGCCCAGGCGGATCTTCATAAAGTTTATTCCACTCAGTAATGGAACCGATTTAAAAAATTTCTCTTCTGATATTTTCCATGCTGCTGACCAGGATGGGAAGATTCCATATTTTTTATTTTTCCCGAAGCGTGACGATCCATCCCGGCGAATGGAAGCTGTTAACAAATATTTATCGGCAAAGGAATAGTTTAACCGGCCAAGTTGCGAAACCAGCGCCCACTCCCTGGCACCGCCTCCAACATCCAAAACATCAGCCAGGCCGTTTTTAGCACTTGCATACCACATATCCGGATCATCGGTGGGCAGTATCACGGTGGAAATAGCATACTCTTTGATTTCATACTGAGCAGTATAGCCCGCCAAAAAATCAAGTTTGTGTTTCCCGGCAGAAACGCTGTATGATAATGTATTCTCCAGCAACCAGTTGTTCCACGATTCATTTTCCGTTGTCAGGGTATTGAACTGATTACTTTCGGGCCCGGCAATGAAAAAAGCCGGCTTGAAATCAATCCTTTTACCCCAGGAGCGATCGAGTCCCCCATTGAACCGGTACTTAAGATTTTTTAAAAACTCTATTTCGGTGTAAAAGGATCCTTGAAAACGGATGGTGTTATAACTGTAATTGTTCCTGTCAACAACACCTTTTGGATTGCCTGCGGAACGGGAAAGGTAGGACCAGTTTCCGGTAGTATCGTATACCGGCATGGTGGGATCGGATCTCAATGCCTGGAAAATAACTCCACCATTACCTTCCGTCTGACGGTCGCGGTTGGATTGCATCAGCGTGATGGATTCACCGATCTTGAGCCATTTGTTGATTTTATTATCAGAATTTAATCTCACCGATTGCCTGTTGAATCCTGATCGGTTAACTATTCCATCCTGATTGAAATTATTTACGCTAAAATAAAAAGTATTATCCCCTTTACCACCCGATATGCTAACCTGGTTATTGTAAACCATTGCTTTTCGGGTAATTTCATTCATCCAATTGGTTGTTTTCAGGGATGGGATGGCAGTAGAATCGAACAAATTATCTGCTTTAACCTCGTTCCATAAGGTGGCAAATTCCTGTGCATTTAACATGGGCATCTCACGGGGAAGCGATTGCTGGCCGATATAATTATCGATATCAACCCGCATGTCCCCGCTCTTTCCACGCCTGGTGGTGATCAAAATAACACCGTTCGCTCCTCTGGTTCCATAAATAGCTGCCGAAGAAGCATCTTTTAACACCTGAATCGATTCGATATCATTTGGATTCAGGTAATTGATACCGGCCGGGTTATCTTCCTTCCCAAAGCTTCCGTCTTTAATAGGCATTCCATCAACAACATACAGAGGGTCGGCATTCCCAAATGTCCCGATTCCACGAACTTTAATCGAAACCGTTGATCCGGGTGCCCCTCCGTTATTGGTAACCACCACGCCAGGCGCTCTGCCCTGCAATGCCTGATCGGCACTTAAAACGGAGCCTGCCTTCATCTCCTCGGCCGTAACGGAAGCAACCGATCCGGTTAAATCTGTTTTCTTTTTAGTACCATAACCTACCACAACAACTTCATCCAGTGCAGTTAAGGCTTCCTCCATTTTTATGTCGATAACGGACTTTCCCTGCACCAACCTCTCTATTGGTTTGTAGCCGATAAAGGAAAACGCCAGCGTGGGATTTGCTCCCGTTGGCCTGATGGAGTATTTACCATTTATATCGGTGGTGGTTCCTATGGTGGTCCCTTTAACAATAACGGTAACTCCTATGGCCGGGGAACCATCAGGGGCTGTTACCTTTCCGGTCACCACAGTTTGGGAAAACAAAGCTCCCGCGCCGGAAATAAAGAGCACGATAAGAACAAGGACAGTTTTAAGTATTCGATTCTTCATAACAAATAGAGATTTCACTTCAATTGGGAATACAAGGCTTTGGTTAATTTAGGGCGGTGAAAAGTATGAATCGGCCGGCAAAGCAGATGGTAAAATGCTTGACGGTTGGGGTAAAATTCCTTATGCTGTTAAAAAGCCCCAGACTAAAGTCCGGGGTTAATAATGAGGCAAAAGTAAGCTATAATACAAATAGTTACCCTGATTAATCGATGTTAGGATAGTCACTGGGCTTCCGGACTGAAGTCCGGGATTGACCAGGTCTATCGATCCTGTCTGAATGGACTGAGCAACCGGGTGATCATCGCCTGGTATTTCCTTTCTTCCTGGGCCCAGGTAATGTTATGATGATGAATCTCCTGATTTTGAATATATTGCCGGACTGTTGGCAGCATTTTTATACTCACTGATGAAGCATAATACTCTACCGCCCAGCGAAATTTTTGATCGCTGTGGACATTGCGGTTAATCCAATAGCTCGATTCTCCTTTTACCAGTTTTATTGCTGTTGACAGTGCCTGATCCGGATTCAGCGAAATCAGGCAGTGAAAATGGTCTTGATATGCATTCAGGTGATCCATCCAAATTCCCTGATCAAAGGCATTGGTCAATATATGACCTAATATATCCTTGGTGTTCAAATCATTAAAATAACTGATCCTGTTTTTCGTTCCCCACACGCAATGAAGAAAATTACTAACGTATGCCATAATTCTGTTGTTTATAAGAATATAGATGCATATTCTTCTGCCAAAAGGAAAAATCACTTGTAATTTTCACAGGTCTCCATCGATCGGTTCACCAGCTTCAAGAGCAGCGGTGCTTGCTATTCACCCGAAACAAGCTGATTCGGAGCGTCCTTTCCGGACTTCAGTCCGGAAGACCAGGAGCCTGCCAACCATCGATTAATCGGGTTATTTATTTGTACCACCGCCTGCTTTCGGCTCTTTATTAACCCCAGACTTCAGTCTGGGGTTTTTTCACCATATCAGCCTCCTGACCAGCAGCTTTCCAGGTTTACTCAATCATCAGTTTCTTATACACCACCCCGCCGTTAAACTGTATTGAGATAATATACAGTCCTTTGGGATATTGCTCAACCGACCATTCCATCTTATCGTCTCGCCATTCACACAGCTTCAGTATTTTTCCGCTGATGTCAGACATCTTAACCGTGGTGTGCTGATCAGTCCAGTCAGAGCGTTCGATAGTAACGGTTCCATTTGTTGGGTTTGGGTACACATTTACTGACAAATCAGGCTCCTTCTCCGTTTCGATCCCGGAAGCCGCAAACACCGATACCTTTATTTCGTCATATCCCATACAACCTGCATTGGAGGTAGCTGCTATTTCATACCGATAGATTCCGGTTTTTAATTTACTGATCTTTAATTTATTAGTGTTTGTATTTGTCAAAGTTGATGCCACACCTGTTGTTTGCCGCCACCTATAAGAAGCGATCCCGGAGCTGGCCTCGGCCGTTGCCGTAATTTCCAGACTATCAACCGGCAGCTGAATCTTAATATCGGCACCGGCATTTGCTTTTACAATATCGGAGCAGGGACTTACTGAAACCTTAACGTTGGCATTGTATGGTATTTCATTGTTGGTGAGAGCAGTAACATTTAAAAGATATTCTCCTAACTCGAGTTTAGTTACTTTCAGCGTATCGGTATCGGCATTGGATAAAACAACAGTATTCTTACCTTCTAAAACTTTCCAACGATATGATTTAATGCCTGACGGATCGGTCGCCTTAACAACCAAATCGATTGAATTGGTTGGTAAATTGATTGATTGATCCGGGCTGACCTGAATAGTTGCAGCGGTTTTTGTAAAATTCATCCAGTTCAGGTTATACCCGCTCTTTATGGTGGTAAAACGCAAGGTATGCCTTCCCTTTGGCAGGACCGTATTGGTATAAACCGATTTAAAAATCTGCCATCCACCGGTTTCCGGTGCTTCAAAAACAGGACTGATCTGTGCCCCGTCAATCAAAAGCTTCCCCTTACCGCCAGCACCGGTATCTCCGGCCACGCGCAATTCAATCAGGTACATACCATCCTGATCAATATTAACTACATAATCCATCCATGAACTAATGGCCATCCATCCTGTATTGAGGCCTCCACCTTCATCGAAACACTGTTCCGTCCCGATATTGAACATGGCAGAGAAATCTTCAGCTTCAATTTTGCCTGGTATCTGGTGAAGTTTTGTTAAAACAACCTGTATGTCTTTGCAGGAATAGTACCCTGCATCATCCCAGGCGTGCAACCGAAGCCAGTAAATGCCGTTTTTCATCGCGGACAAAGTGATGGAGGGTCCGTTCGGAGTCAGGACTGCATCGCCGGTAGTTTTTCTTAGCACCCATTGGTACTTCACTATGGACCTCACGGGACTGGAAACAATTGCATTTATGGTGACACTGTTGGCAGGCTCGAAAATTGTGGTATCCCTCACTGCAATAACCGGCTCCCTGAAATCAACGGGGGAGAAATTCCACATTACACCTCTCGCTTTCAGATCGGCCAGAATAGGCGGGAGGAAAACATCATACCGGGTTGAATTGTGGGTAGTCCAGGCAAACCAGCTGATCTCCTCCTTTTCCAATCCTTCGATTTCATAAAAATTGGCTCTGTCGGTAGTGGGCCATAACGTTTCACCGAGTCCCTTTTCCGGCCAGAATTCCGTTTCAATCACCGGGTATTTTGCTCTCAAAGCCTGTATTTCGGTTGGCTGACAATCGCCATATCCATGATAGCTTATCGACGCTTTGGTCCAATCGATGGTGGTTTGTGCATTCAAATCATCAGCAAGGTTCAGCATGTTCCCGCATGAAATCATGAAAGCAAATAACACAATATGGGTATCAGGTGCCTGGGAGCGCATGACCTGGTACCACTTCTTAATGTCCTGTACAACAGGGTAGCCGTAGGGATTGATATAAAATGGCTCGTTTTGCATTTCATAAAATACATGGGTCCGATCCTTGTATCTCCTGGCCAGGATACTCCACCACTGCTCCAGATTTTCTTTACGGAAATTCAGAACTTCCGTTGAAGGATTCTGATAATAACTGATGTTCCCTCCTTCAATCATAATTTGCAAACCGTAAACGGATGCCAGGTTAACGATGGAATCCATATAAGATAAGCTCACGGCAACTTCAGTGGAATCATTCACATCAGTGTAGCTGCCGCCAATATTGGTATTGTCCCACCATACCTTAACCGCATTAAAGCCCATATTCCGAAGATTTTTATTGAAGGCCGCATTGTTAAAAAACTCATCAAGCGGATCTTTATAACCTGCTTGCCAGAACCCTCTTAACCGATCGCCATCCTGAGTGGTCAGAGTGGATCCATTAGCAAATCCGGTAACCTTAACCCGTGCCGGATCGGTAGCCAGAGCCGGAAGAACAGCAATGTGTGTTGCAGTCACCTTCACTTCATCGGAACCGGTAAGTCCCTGGTTATCCGTAACCGAATAACGTAACAAATACACACCTTCGGAAAGGTTACTTAAGGTCACCAAACTGTCAGCACCTGCCGAAGTCAAAGTTGCTGAACCTGATATCAGCTCCCACTTTCTGGAAGTAATCACTCCGTCATCAGAATAGCTGCCGGTGAGGGTGATTCTGTTAAAAGGCAGATAAACAACCCTGTCTTTGCCGGCAATGGCAATTGGTCCTGTATTTTCATTGGCAAAAGAGCACAGGGGAAAAAGAACCAAAATGAGCCACATAACAGCGACAACAGATTTCCCAATATAATTTCTAAAACCTTCCATAACTTTTCAATCAAACAATTATTCTACAATCAATTTCACACTGCTCCTTAACCCGTTCCAAAGAATAGTCAGGTTATAGGCTCCGGTTTTTAAAGGCTTCGAAAATTGAACCATGCCGTCAGCACCTGAAATTACCGGTTCCCGATAGACGATTTCCCCCAGGTTATTGGTCACCTGCAGCATTACTTTTCTGTTTTCCATGCCATCCGCCAGCCTGATCGTAAATCCTTTTCCATCGGATGGATTCGGGAATATGGATAACGCTACATGTGAATTATGAATACCCTGCACCGATGTCGACTTCTTAAACCGCCTTGTAGTTACCGTGCCTGGAGTCAATCCATTTTTCATACTGACCGCCTTTAAAATTACGTCAGAATAAAAAGCCAAAGGCTTGGTGTACAGCGTTGAGGCAGCAGTGGGGGCGGTACCGTTGGAAGTAAAATAGATGGTTGCCCCCGGTGTCTTGCAATCCATGGAAACGGTAACGGAGTCGGTAAAAGCATCACCCGGAGGATCCATCCGGACTGGTGAAACTTTTATGGAGAATGAGGCACTATACACGTCACTCTGATCAAAGCCATCCTTGAATGCCATGGTCTTCAGCTGCCTGGAGGCATCTATTCTAATGGGTTCAAGATATCTGGCAGCGTTGATTGAAGGAACTGATCCATCCAGCGTATATACGATCCGGGCTCCCTGCGTGGCGGAGCTTAATGTTACCATTACCGAATCGACAAACACTCCTCCGTTTGGCTGAATCGTTACCGGTGCAATGCTTTGTACAAAATAAGCACTATCCGGATCACTGTAGGGGCCAGCCATTTCTGGTTTATAGGCCACCGCTTTAAATAAAGTGCTGCTCAACACCATAGTATCCTGTGTGAACAGATTTGATTCTTTGGTTGGCATCAAACCATCGGTAGTATAAAAGATCCGGGCCCCGGGGGTGGAGCAGGATATTTTTACCGCGATACTTTCGCTGAATTTCCCACCATCAGGCGTAAAAAGCACTTTGGCTGGTTTCGGGATATACTCCTTATGCCACAATACTTTAGCGGGCACATACCGTTTGCTGATCGTGGGGCCTTTATAAGAAACGCTTAAAGCTTCTCCTCCCCCCGCTTCCAAAAACTCCACGGTAATGGCATGTATTCCGGCTTTTAACCCGATACGCCCGCTACGTTCGGTGGGAGGCTGCATAAAATCGTTGTTAACAACCAGTGTATTACCAATATACAATTTACTGTTGTCATCCGATTTGGTGTAGAAAGTGTAAATTCCATCTGCCGGAACTTCGATATATCCCGTAAATCTCAAGGCAAAGTAATCCCCGCCGTATGCAGCAAGGTCAATGAAATCGGACACACCGTGCTCCACTGGAGTCCAGGTGGCAAGATCGGGCAGCAAATCCGTTACCTGGCCTTCCTGCCACTGATAAAATTCATAGTTAATACCGGTTTGAATATCGATAGGATTCTCAGGCACTCTTAAAGGCAGGTCCACTTTTTCAACATAGAAATTGGCTGCAGCAACTTCGGTATACTCATTTTCACTGATATAACATCTTGCTTTAACAATGGTGGTATCGGCAACAGTGAACGGTTCAGTATATTCCTTCGAGGTAAAGGTTGGATCGCTTCCATCCAGGGTATAATGGATAATTCCATGGAAAATTGATGTTTGAAGAGAAACCTCCACGCTGCCGATGAACATCCCTCCGTTGGGGGAAATAACAGGTGCGAAAAGGGAATTGGGCCCGGCAACCCAGGTCGATTTTCCATATTCATAGGCTCCGATGTCAGGAGGTCCGGACAAGGGCTCATTGAAGGGAGTGAAATCGAGACCTTTATCAATTGCAGAAGCAGCCGTTGGTTTTAATTGAAAATTACCATTGGCAGGATCGACAAACAAATCGGTTACTATCTGGCCTTTGGCATTCATGATATTATTCTCCATGATGGCATCTTTCAAACTTCCCCAGGAATCATTGTTCCAGGTGCCTCCCAGTATATTATTCCTGATGATGTCCGTTTTTCCGGTTCCACCATTACCATTGACGATAGCGATCTCCGGATCGGTTACAAAAACACCTGTATTGTTATAAATCCAGGCATCATTAATATGATTGATCAGGATCGGAACATAAACATGGTGTATTACATTATGATCAACAATGTACCGGCCATCCCAGTAGGGAGAGGCTCCTCCTCCAAAATCCAGGTATATACCATAGCGTGACGGACCTTCAATGGCATCCGGTTTAGTATTGTAAATCAGATTATGATCAATCCTGACCCACTGTCCGTCATGTCCGACCTGATCCATGGCTCCGCTGTCATACCCCCTTCTCATAAAATCGACTATCACATTATGGTGAATCCTGGCCACCCCTTTGTTTTTGGGATTAGTATTTACCAATCCATTAAAATGTAAGGCTATCATCGGGGTATTCCGAATGGTATTGTAAGCAATTTCACCATCCTGGCACATATAACCGCAACTCACTGCTCCGGAATTGCTATTGCTGTAGTTCGCTTCGGAAATGGTACAATTGAGCAATTTGTTTCCATAACCCATGATGCTAACAGCTGGTCCCGCACTATATTGAATGGTACTATTCTGCATGGTGTTGCCCACTCCACTCAGGATAATCCCCGAGCGGCCCGTCCATTGGCTCTGGTAATTTCCGGACTGGTTGGTAAAATGAGTCAGATATCTGGCTTTAATACCATCTATCAGAATATCATGAGCATCCTCAACCAAATCACCCCTCCGTGATTCATAATTATTATCGGTAGTGATATTGGCTGCAAACAGAGTGAAATTCCGGATCACTGTATAGCTTCTGTTCACTTCGGAATCGCTCGAACGAAAGGCAAATTGCCGCTTCCGGGCCTCCACCACATTATGGATTGCACCCATTTCACCAGTGGCATTGCCATCCGGTGAGCGAACAAAAAGGGTATCGCCGCTTTTCCACCATTCGCCTTTACTTAAAAGCGCACTTACCCCACCGGTGGTGCTGACTCCCGGTACTGTGGGATTAAAAAGGTAAAATTCCGTGTTTTTCCCCATTCCCCAGGGAACATCACCCAAAACGGGTTTATCCCTGAAATCAACCGTTATGGTGTGATTGGACTGGCTGCTTGCGATAACCTTACCTGTCCAGCCCTGCCCATCCGCACCATTATGCGACAGATTAATCCAGATCTGAGCACCCACCCAGCGGCCGTCGGGTTCACTGAATTCGTTGTCCTTAATGATGATTGAATTACCGGAAGCGGTAACTGCCTCAGCAATGGCATCAGCAGGTTTTATAATATCATCCGAAGTCTGGTCCGGCCACCGGGCCAGGTTGATCATCCTTTGATCCACAAAAATTTGATTGCTTCCCTCCTCGGGAACAAAATCCCAGTTCATCAAACTTTTGTACACCTCGGTTGAATTCACTTGTGTCCAGGTAGTTAAAATCTCGGTTCCATTAATAATCACCTCATCGTTCTGATAAGCCTGAAAAGTAATCCGGTCGTTGGAGATCAGAACCTCTTCACGATAAACACCTGCATAAACGGTAATGATGTCGCCCTCAACCGCCACCTGTGATGCTTGCCTGATGGTGCGGTACGGATTAGTGGAACTGCCATCCTCAATACCACTCAAATTGCTTGCTTTAACAAAGATTTCCTTACCATCAGCATCAATGGCAGCAATGGATAGCAATGCAAAAAGAAATAGCAAAACTTTGGATGCGGGAAAATGAATGGGTCGCTTGTACATAATAATTCGGGATATGTGATAGGCGACTAAAATAGACAGACACTCGAAAGTCCATAGGTAAAATTCGGTATTGTTCCAGCAAGATTATTGATATTCAATCTTGCCGGAGAAAAGAAAGAACCTGGTCGGCTCCGGAGTCAGGCTTTCCCGGAATGGTACCTTCCGGATTGTTTTGGATCAATCATTTTTCCCCGGCTGGTATTCTATTCTGCTTCGACCCAGGATTTTTGTGCCCAACTGATCGGTTATTACCACCAGAAGGGTGCCGGGCTTAATTCCGGCCCTGCTTATTTCTGACGCGTTCCATTCAAAAGTGCCCTGAAAAATCGTCTGGTAAAGAAGCATTCCGGACATCGTGTATATTTTCATGGATTTTGATTCGAGGTTACTCCCGTTCGATTTAATCACCAGGTGGGTAGAAAAAGGATTCGGATAACAGGAGAACTTCTCCCCCGGATTCACAATGGGGGGACCGGTTGAGGTGGTATTACCCGCTAAATGAAGATCGATGCCTGTTCCCATACCCAGGTTCAGGCTGTACTTTTTATCCGCCGCATTGTTCCAGTGTTCATATACCCCCAGGCTCCCCAGATAGGTTCCGTCACCTTCCGGATCATAATTGATCCCAACCGGCCAATTTGCCGGGTCAGCCGCCTGCATCAGGTAATCATCGGTACCATTCATATATGGATATTTTTCCTCATCCGGCTTCGTTTTGTACTCTGCCAATAAAAAATCATATCCAACCGATTCTATCGCAACAGCATCCTGTGAAAGGAAAAGCGAGGAGGGGTAATCATTGCTGAACGGTGCCATTTTCCATTTCTCCACTATACCGTTCCAATTTTTACCACCCCAAAGTGCATCAACAATATATATCAGTGTTTTCCCTCCCAAATGCTTATGGCCCATATAGTCCACCAGATGACGGTATTGGCCCATTTCCGGAACATTCACGGGCAAACAATAATGCATATAGAAGGCAGATTGAGACTGAGGCTGATCACCGGGTTTCAAAATGGAGCCCTGGTGGTTTTTTGCTGCCAGGGTAATTCCGGCTGAATCATGCGATTTCAAACAGGGAATGTTGATCAGATAGGCAGCATCAACATAATGCTGCGGGATAGAGGAGGTAAACTGCCCATCGCTGAATTGAAGCAATTGCTCATCCGATGGTATCGTTTTCTCCCTGCCATTTCCACCGGTACCATCCACGTAATGAACACCCGGATAAACAGAATGGCACTTTTCCCAATACTCGTCCCTGAACGCCCGGTAATTATCCCCGATCCATATATCTGCCTGAGGTACTCCAACAATTTCAACAAGCTGTTTCAGTATGGACAGCACCAATTGCGGGGCAGCATCCATGTTAGCGGAACCGTTTGAATTGCAGCATGAATTGGTCAGGTTGATTTTGATGGCAACCTTTTCCCCAGCCTGATAACCGGTATCACCTTTCCCATGTTGGAGGTTGAAGTAACGGAACAGTGCATCCCAACCTTCGGAGGCCGTTTCTTTTCCGGCAACCTCCATTATTCCAGTCGTTAACATCGAATCCACCACTGCCTGGTTGGTATTCTGATCCATATACCAAAAGTCGCCCGAACTGTTTTTAGTCTTTTCGTTCGTTGCACGGGGGTTATAAACCCAGGCTACCCTACCAGGAATAATTCCCTGAGCAATACCGATTGGAGAGTTTGCAATGAAAGAGTTTTCTGCGACCAGCTTTTTGGCAGAATCCAGAGCAGGCCTGAAAGATAGCCCGGCAATTACTGAAAAGGCGATTACCGGCAGTAATACCTGAAGAGCTGGTTTGAGTTTTTTCCCCTTGAAAAGCTTCACGGTTGCAAATAAACCAATCAGGTATAATACAAAAGCCGACATGATTGGTGCCGATGCCCTCATACAAGGATAGGCTGCCCGGCCTGGTTTGGGAATTACCCGGATCAGGAACCATAAAACGGAGGCTCCTCCAACGAAAAGAAAAGTCAGCTTTGCAGGGCTGATACTTTTAACCAGCTTTTTTATCCGGATATTCATTTTGCCGATACTATATTATGGAACCTTGCAAAAATAACCACTCCAAAATTGCTTCACGGGTAAAATTCAGTACAGTTCACACCACAATTGTTGATTTCTTTCCCCCCTCTTCAGCAAGCAGCACCACCCATACCGCCTCACTCCAGATCAGTCAACCCTGGTTTTATAGCGGAAATGACCATTACGTGAACGGCTATGCCCCTTAGCCGTCAACCTAGGTGCTGGCTGAACCCCCAGACTAAAGATCTGGGGTTAGTGAAGAGCCAAATGCAAGATGTGGTACCATGTGTTACTTCGATTAACCGATGCATGGGAAGGTGCCGGGGAACCGGACTAAAGTCCGGAGATAGATTCTTAATCAATTTGTATCGTGATAGTTAGCATCTACAGTAATCTGTGAAAAATGCCTGCCAACATCCCGGTCAACGCTTGATATACCAGCCCCCCAAATCGATAGATCCTACCGA
>CAIXKO010000624.1 GCA_903919925.1 uncultured Bacteroidota bacterium
TCGCCGCTGATGGATAGGCCGGTTATCGTTGGATAAACAGAAACTGTTGTGTAACCTGAAGTTCCTCCGGACCCGGTATAGCCGCTTTGATAAAGCACGGCTGTGGCGCTTTCGGTAGTGCTGGCATTAATAGCTATAGTAATGATGCCCTGATGGGTACCATCGTTGATTTTGTCGAATGCGTCTTTTAATGTAGGGTACTCACCCGAAGAAGTTCCTCCTGATGCCGTTACTAAAACAGCTGGAGGAGTGATGTATCCAGTCTCCGGTACGCCTGTTGCAGAAGAGCTGACATTTGCGTAACCAACTGAAAATGTTTTCGTTCCAATAACCTTGGCGCTTGCCAATCCACAGAGAAGCAAGAGCACACAAAGGGTAAATGATTTTTTCATAAATAAGTAATCAAATGAATTTTTCTGTTCCGCAACAGCCCGGCCACAATGGCAGGAATTCGATTAAATCAAATTCTAAATCATTGGCTAATAGCACCCTCAGTTGTTGCGTATTCAACCATAAAGTTGTTACATGTTCACAAGAAAACTTGTAAGAAATGGTTTAAACATTTGTACGAAATATCTTACAAGAATGAGAAGGCACCGTCTTCTGTTTAAGTTGATGAAAGCAATTTTAAATCCGAAGGATTGCTATCCGGGTATGATAAAATACCGGTGAATAGGACTGATACCGATCTGATCATTGATCTTACGGAAGTGCTTTGCCCTATTCTTAACCTATATCAATCCATGTTCCATGCAGTACCAGGTAAGTTCGATGTTTTTGGTGAATGCCATTTTTACCATGATCCGGCTTCTGTAAGTACCTACGGTTTTATTTGAGATCGAAAGCTCATGACCAATTTCAAGGAGCGACTTTCCGTTGGCCAGATTAATCATGATTTCGAATTCGCGGTGCGAAAGACTCTCATGTTTTGGGGCTGATTTATCCTGATCAAGATGCTGTACCAGCAAATCTTCAACCGTTTGTGGAAGATATTTGTTGCCTTCCGAGACTTTCGTTACTGCCATCAGCAATTCTTCCATTGCAGTATCTTTGGTGAGGTAACCCGATGCGCCAAGTGTTAGTGAACGTATCGCAAATATTTCCTGTGGATGCATGCTGAGCATGAGCACATTGGTTGATGGCCATGTTGATTTTACAGATTCAAGTACCTCCAGCCCATTCCGGTCGGGTAGCGAAATATCCAGCAATAAGATATCAAACTGCTGATTCTCTAAGATGGAGATTGCTTCACGAGCATTTCCAGCTTCCTCAATAGAATTTTCATCGGGCAGTTGCTGAAGTATTTGCCTCAGTCCATCACGAACTATCTTGTGATCGTCACAAATCAGAATTTTCATAAGGTCTTTATCTGCTTATCGGTACAACAATTTTTGTAACGGTTCCATTTCCGGATTCACCATAGATATCAAAAGTTCCTCCCATTGAAATAGCCCTTTCTTTCATCCCCATAATCCCCAATGATTTTTTTGATTCAACTTCCTCCAATTTGATCCCGATTCCATTGTCGGAAATCCTGAGAGTAATACATTCATCCGTTTTGCTTAAACTGATGTAGATCCGGGTAGCCTTTGCATGTCTCGAGATATTTGTGAGTGATTCCTGTACTATCCT
This sequence comes from uncultured Bacteroidota bacterium, assembly GCA_903919925.1. GTDB lineage: Bacteria > Bacteroidota > Bacteroidia > Bacteroidales > UBA12481 > UBA12481. The sequence goes on from CAIXKO010000624.1 coordinate 1,633, forward strand.
GAATATGTTAAGAGAAAAATCTACCGGGATAGCTATTCCGGATATCATCTTAATAGAAATTTCAACTCCGTTTCTCTCCGCAAATTCTTTGGCATACCATTTTATAGCGGTCTCCAAACCCAGCTCATCGAGAATCTCCGGCCTTAACCTCGAGGTAATTCGTTTAACGGATGCAATGGTGTCACTCACTATGCCAGTTACTTTATCTATTCGTGTAACTGTTTCGCTATCAGAAATTTTCAGCCTGATAAAGCCCAAATGGATTTTAATTGCGGTAAGAGCCTGACCAAGATCGTCATGCAGATCATTGGCAATGGATGCCCTTTCGCTTTCCCTTACTTTCTCGGCATGCTTAGCCAGCAGATGCATTTGCTCCAATGCAGTCCTTTCTTTTTCGGCCTGCTTGCGTTGGGTAATGTCGGTGGCAATTCCATAAAAACCAACAATAGTATTTGAATCATCAGTGAAAGGAACAGCACTTGAAGTATGCCAATACCAGTTGCCATTCAGATGCTGGACCCGGTATTCTATACCCTCCTGTGGTTTACCGGTTTCGATTACTTTTTGAAGCCATATCAAACAGGCGGGCAAATCTTCCGGATGGACGAATACCCGGAATGATTTTCCAACCACCTGATCTACAGAATGTCCCAAAATTGAAGTCCAAACCGGTGAAACAAAAGTAAAATATCCGTTGGCACTAAGGGTATAGATGATATCGTGGCTGCTTTCTATTAAAATCCGGTATTTTTCTTCGCTTTTTTTGAGATTTTCAATAACACGGCCCAATTTCTCCGTAGTTTCTTTCAGCTGAACAATGTTCCTGGCCTCCATAATACCCTTTTTCTTCTCCTTGAATAAATCGAGAAAAACATTGATTTTACAAAGGAGTATCTTAGTATTGATTGGTTTAAAAATGTAATCAACTGCGCCGGATCCATACCCTTCAAATATGTCCATTTTGCGCTGTGGATTGGCTGTTACAAAAATAACCGGTACCAGATCAGTGCATTCTGTCTTAATTCTTTGTGCCAATTGATAGCCATCCATCCCGGGCATTCTCACATCGATAATAGCGAGCACAAGTTCAACTCCCTTGATTTTCTCCAGCGCTTCAAAACCAGACCTTGCCGTGATGAGGTTGACACTGGTACTTTTAAGCAGTTTTTCAAGAACCAGGAGATTGGCTTCATTATCATCAACAAGGAGAAGGTTTGGCAGGTTAAGCATGGATTAATGGAGTTCAGGCTTAGGATTTTGTGCTAAATGTAGCTTATTCAAGCTAATCGTATATGCATATTTGCGTCTGGTTATCATGGTTCACGTTTCACGAACCCCACCTAATCTATTCCAATCCCTCAATTTCTTCTCTGGAAAGACCTGTTAAATCAACGATTTCATCAATTGTCATCCCTTTTTGCAAACATTTTTTTGCAATTTCCATCTTATCTATCCGGCGTTTTTCTTCTTGTCTTTTTCGCTCATCTTCAATCCCTTCTGCTTTGCCTTTAATTTCGCCGACTTTGTAATTTGAAACGATTAAGTTTCTTTCATAACGTTGCTGCTCAATGTATTTACCGTATTCTTTTCTTTCTTCCTCGCTGAGTTTCATAATATCGAGCTGCTTTTTAGCCTCTTTCAATCCCTTGGCTTTAAACTCATCCTTTATTTCATCTTTTTTTAAAAAATAGATCCACTCGTCCAATGTATCCCTGGCAATATCATTAAACTGGTTGACCTTTATCACATAATATTCCGGATATATTTTTGAAATATTTCCCGTATGATATAAACTTTCCTGGTCTCCCGATAGTTTTAATATATCATGATGATGAATACCCTTAAACTCAGTTGTGCCGTGATAAACATAATCCTCGCCCTGCCCCAGATCGAAATAGACAATATTTACCGATATTATTTTTTTAATTTGAGCATAATCCATCCCCTCATCTATATTATTTACCAACAAAATGGAGGTTCCAAATAAAATACGTAATAAATAATCGTGTTCTTGATTATTTTGAATTTCGATAATAATTAATTCACCTTTACTATTCTGTACCAGCACATCAACCCGGTTGAATTTTTGATATTTATCTTCTTTATTGCTTTCGCCTTCCAGAATACTCTCAATTTTTATGTCGTCACCGGTTAATTCCGATAAAAAACCTTCGAGAATGCCAAAATTTGCCTTGTTTCTCAAAAGTCTTTTTACCGCCCAGTCGAATCTGATTAAGTTTTTCATTTTCCCACCGCTGAATAATATACAAATTTAGCAAAGTTTAAGTTAAAAAGGGGTTTGGGTGGGTACTTAAAGACCGGTGATATGAAAGACGCATATTTGTGTGTCTACCATAAATTGTCTTCCCTATCAGCCTATTTGCGTGTCCTCCCTATCAGCCATATTTCTCTTCAGCCAAATAAAAAAACATACCTTAAGATAATCACTATCTTTGTTAAAATAAAACAAAAATCGTGGACACGCTGAATCTAGACTTTAACAAACGCTATACTTACGCCGACTATCTTACCTGGATGGACGATGTTAGGCGCGAGCTTCACGATGGCTTTATTAAACTGATGACCCCCGCACCATCTTCGAAGCACCAGGAGTTGTCAACAAATCTTGTCAGCATTTGCTGGAATTTTTTGCGTAATAAGAAGTGCAAGATTTATCATGCCCCTTCCGACGTTCGTTTTCCAAAGGATAGGAAAAGCAAAGAGGATCAGCAGGTTTATACCGTTCTTCAACCCGATTTATACATTGTTTGCGATTTATCGAAAATTGATAGCCGTGGCTGTTTGGGTGCACCAGATATGATTATCGAAATTGTTTCTCCTAAAAATTCCAAAAGAGATGTGAAGGACAAATTTGAAATCTATCAGGAGCACGGCGTCCGCGAATACTGGATCGTAAACCCCAACGATGAAAATGTGACTGTTTTCATTTTGGATGATAAAAGCAAATTCCAATTCGTAGGGATGTATGCCGGTGATGATAAGATACCGGTGAACATCTTTAAAGGCGATCTTAAAATTGATCTTGAGGATGTATTTTTACCGTGAGGTTCGCTTCGCTCGCTAAAGTTGGCAGCGGTGGTTAATCATCATGTTGACAGGCCATAAAAGACCTACCCAACCTCCAAACAACCTTCACTCCACCCAAACCTCCAACACATCCCCCTCCAGCGACCGCAGGGAGCCAATTAGTGAGCGCAGCGAACCAATTAGTGAGCGAAGCGAACCTTTTAGCGACCGCAGGGAGCCTCTTAAAAAATCTCATCCTTCCTAATCCCCCTAATCGTATCCTTACGCGTAATCAGGAATGCAATGGTGTGCAATATCAGCAGGAAACCCCAATATAACA
>CAIXKO010000625.1 GCA_903919925.1 uncultured Bacteroidota bacterium
TTCACCCGTTGTCACTCCGCCCGGACCCTGCAGCGTGTAGGTTACCTTTTTTTGACAATCCGCTGAATCACAAATATAATTCGCATCAAAATTTACAATCTGGTTGCATGCCGGATGGTAGGTTGCACCGCATACCGCGTCACCATTGTAACTCCCAAAGGCTGTTGTTGCTTTTCCCCAGTGGCTGTTGGCGCAACTGCAGCTGTCGCTCTTGGTGCAGTGCCTGACATATAAATCGTAATAACCCGATGTGCTGTAACAGGTATCCCCATTAAAATTTACGATGGCATTGATATGATATTGTCCGGTATCCAGGCCCGTAAGACTTAATTGCGGGCCGGTATACTGATTATTCCCGTTCACATACCATTGGATGGTGTAAACGCCATTGTAGCCTGTTTGCCAGGGCTTCAAAGGCAACGGTGGAATCAGATTAACCGTACTGAGCAAAGTGTCACAAATAGTATCACAACCCAGTGGGAACAAATCCACATACGGACGTTGACGAATGGTAACCGGTGTGGTACTGCTTCCTGAGCAACCGCTGATAGGATCAACAACAGTAACCCAATAATTCCCCGCCTGGGCTGTTGTCATGGCAGGTCCGCCTGCTCCGTTGCTCCATTGATAAATATAATCCGGATTTGGAGGTAAAGCGGTTGCCGTGAAGGTGTGACTAATGCCTTCGCAAAATATCCCGGTAGGAGCAATGGTTACAGTCGGGCTTTTGTAAACATATACGCAAAATGTGTCTTTTGCCATGCACCCGGTTAATGGGTCGGTAACAGTTAAAATGAACTGATAAGTGCCAGAGATATTTACGCTGACCAGTGTAGAGTAGGAGGTGCTGCTTGAGAAAATCGCGACCGACGGAGGAGTGACTGTCCAGAGATAAGTCAGACCTGTGATATTAACACTGTTATTCAACGTAAAAGTTTGATTACCTGCGGTGCCAATGCATGCTGTAGGTGATCCCTGAATATCGGCAATCGGTTTTGGCTTGTAAACAACCATGGTGCTGTTTGATTTTACCCGGCAATTGTTTGTATTGCTGATTGCCGTTACGTAATAATTGCCGGATGCATTAAAGTTGCAAAGCTGATAGGTGGAGTTGGTTGCATTGGTTATGGGTATATCATTCTGATACCATTGATAGCTGCTGTAACCTGTGGCTGGCAGGGTGCTTAATGTAACAGGAGGCAGGCAATCAGGACAGATCTTAACCAAAGGTGCCGGTGCAATGACTAAAGGAGTTGGCGTAATGACTGTTATTTGTTTTGTGGCGGTAAACGGGCATCCATATTGATCAGTAATGGTAAGAGTTATCAAAGGATTGGCCTGAGTGCCGTCAAAAGCATGGGAGATAGGATTGGTTGCGCCATGGGTATAATCACCAAAATCCCAATGGTAAACTAACACTCCGGTATTGAAACTGCTGCTGAATGAATAAATTTCTCCTTTACAAACGGTTGTGGGCCCTAGAATACTTAAAGGCGTTGTTGGGAGATTGAATGGAAAGGTATATGTTTTTGTGCACCCATTTTTTGAAATCTGAAGCGTAACTGTCGGGTTACACCCAAATGGAACCGTCAATGTGGGATTTGGTGAATTTGTGGATGACAAACTTCCACACGGGGAGGTGGACCATAATAGGGAATAACCTGCATAGGTTGGTAAAAAGGTAGAGGCATCCTGCAAATGAATGTTCCATCCGTTGCTACCACAATCCACTACTTTGGTAAAGAACGCTACCAGAGGTACCTTAATTTCTCTTACCCCGCAATGAAAAGTACCGTCGCTGCATTTCATGATCACTGAAACGGTATAGGTGCCGGCATAGTCATACAAATGATTGCCAGTACTTCCACCGGAGCCCTCACCAAAATTCCATGTGAATGAAACAGGGGTACAACCTGCTGGCGTATTAACCGTTAATGCAACCGGATTTGGACAATCGCTCGGACTGATCACCAGGTCATTAATGCAATTACCACCACCCGGAGGACAAGCCAGCGTGATTATGTTTGATTGATCGGTGCATCCGTTACTGCACGTTACCGTAACGTAATAGCTTCCTGGAGTAGTAACAGTTATCGGATTGCCTTGTATACCGTTGCTCCAGGTATAAATAGAGCCCGGGCAGTTGGCAGTTACTGTTGCAGTTAATATTACCGATCCGCCATTGCATAATGATCCGGAAGCGGTAATAGTAGTTACCACAGGAGTAATATTGGTCACCGTTTCATGGTCGGCTGCAGTGCAGCTGCCGTAAGTGGCCTGAACAACATAATTGCCATTTTGTGTCACTGTTATGGGGTTTCCGGTGCCCGCAGGATTTCCGTCACAGAACCATGCGTATGTTCCTCCCGGGGGACTTGCAGTAAGTGTATAAGAGCAAGTACCCGGAGTAGGGGTAATGCTCACAGTTTGCGTTGTTGCTGTGATATTTGTGGAACTGCTCCCTCCGCAACTGCTTATCGTAATGGAGGCATTATCGTTTATCGTAAAAACGGCGGATGTAGTGCCTTGCCCCGAAACAATAACGGCCCCGGGGAAACTGCTCCACGTGTATCCGCCGGGAGGTACCACACCTGGTACGGATGCCGTTATGGTTCCGCCGCTGCAAATGCTTGTTGAGGTGACTGAAATTGCAGGCGGAGCCGGCAATTTTGTGACAACAAGGGTTGTAATACTGTTGCATCCGTTAACCAGCTGTGTTGCCTGCAACGTCCATGGTCCCGCGCCGCTGAATACAACCGATGCGAGAGAACCGTTTGGCCCGTAAGGCACTGGTTGTCCTGGCCCCGGAGTAAGGCTCCAGGTGAAACTACCGCCTGTTACATTGCTGCCCACAGAATAATTATACAATTGATTGGGACAAACCGTTAAATCGCCCACAATGGGATTTAAAACCGGGGTGGGGTAAACTTCAATAACTGTGGTTGCCGATGGGGTGCAATATCCCGCTGCCAAAACAGGAGTGGCTGTAATTGTATAGGTGCCGGCTGCATTCCAGTTAAGTGCAATATTCGCCGCATTATTTAAGCTGCCGGAAGTAAAACCGGTGGACGGTGAAATGGTCCAGTTGGCTGCTCCGCCTCCCACAACAAAAAAACTGGAATTGTTACCGGTACATCCTCGCGTAGGACCCGAAATGTCGAATTTTGGCTTAATGGCCACGTTCAGGGTGGTTGTACCAGAACACTCAGTGTAAGGATTGTTATAAACGCAGGTAATTGTTGCAGAACCGGGGGTAATTCCGATTATTTGAAACATATTATGATTCCTGTCGTACCCTGCATTAGTAGCACCGCCGCTAATGGTCCAGGTATAAAATGTGCCCGGCAAAGCTGGTAATGAGTACGATGCACTGGATCCGGTGCATATTGTTGCAGGACCCTGTATGGGCAAGTTTGGATACAAAACCGGTACATTTAAAGTGGCAGAATTACCGCAGGTATTTGGGCAGTTTGCGTTTAAAGTCACACTGGTCGGGAAAGTGCTTGGTTGGTCCCATGTTATCTTTACACAAGTTGATGTATTACTGCCGATTATGGATCCACCATTAACTGACCAAATTAAATTGCTGCATCCTGTTGTGCTGGTGCAATATTCAATGGTATCGTTCGGACAAAGCATTTTGCGGCAATCATCAGTATGAATATCAATGCCTTCCTGATTCAATACATTTACAACTACCATGGCAGTGTCCTTGCAGCCGCATTCCGTTTCCTTGTTAATATTTGAAACGGTCAGAACAACCGAATAATTGCCACTTGCAGTATATTCATGAGCTGGAGGATTTTGTAAATCAGAGTATTGGCCATCTCCAAAATCCCAATAATAACTGGCACCACCTGTCAGGCTGGCTCCGCTGAAATAAACCGGCTGGTTGATGCAAACCGGGTTGGGATGATAGGTTATGGAAGCAGTCGGCGTATCTAGCAAACAGATCTTTTGCTTAATAGTGTCCCTGCAACTGCCATCATCGCTGGTTATGACCACCTGAAAATATCCTTCCGAACCATTTCCCCAGATAATGGTTGCCGGATTGGCCGGCGTCGTTACAATAGTCCCGCCGGTTACTGTCCAATTGTAAGTAAAACCAGGTAAATTAGGTACAATTAGATAATCTTGCGGCTGGTCCTTGCAGGCACAAACCGATTGTTCCTGCACGCCGTTAGCATTACCTTTAGTGGCGGTATCTCTGCATTCGTTAGGATCGCAGGGCCTTATATGTTTTGTCACTAATTTAAACTCCGGACAGCAAACTTGTTGCGAAATTACACTTGAAGCAATTAGTGTAAATAAAAGGGTGAGGAATATATACTTTTTCATGGCGATATTATTTGGTGGTTATTGAATGGGTATAACAAACCAGTTTCTCGCAAACGATACAATCTTCAAATTCAAAAATGTATCGGATGCAAAACTTTATATTCAGTTTGCAGCATTTAACCAATGGCGGAAGCGAAATATTAAATTTAAATGTCCCGTTCAGATTGGATCCGGTACCATTAGTGCTGTTCCATTGCACCTCGTGCCCATAATTAAGTATTGCAATATTATTAAAATCGGTGTCGCTGAGCGTCGCACTGATAAAATTGCCCCAATCCTTGCTGTCACGGTTACAGGGTACGCAATCATCACTCTCGGGTTTGTGCTCAAAATACACCAGCTGCGCTTTAATTGATTTAATAATTCCCGGCGATGCGCTTACCGGTGTTGTCATCCATAATGTTGAATCCGAAGTGAAAGTCCCCTGTTCGGGTAGGTTAAGGTTAATGGAATCGCAGTCGGTACAGCGGCATTGGAGAGTATCTGCCTCCAGATCGTTATCATCGACCGTACCCAGGCCGGTAACCCGGTCGCCATAAGCCTTTATGATCAGATTATTCATGTTGAGGTTACAGGGCACCGATGCCGTAAAATTCTTTCGGCCCTGCGATACTGATGTCGACGAAGGCAGAAAACTAAAAGGTAGCGGAGGAATTACCGAGGATGAAATATCTAAAGGATAGGGCAATCCGGAATTGCCGTTTACAGCAGTTATAAATAATTTTCTGAGAATGGTATTCGTATTTGGCTCTCCGTTTCTGATGGTTAATTTAATCAGCTGGCGGCCATTTGCACAGCATTCAACTTTCAGGGAGTCAATATAAATGTCAATGTCATTCTCTCCTACCATGAATGAGGCTGGTCCGCTGGTTCCGTTATTCTCGCCGAATGAAAACCCTGCTTTATTCGCTGCCTGAACGCTCACCGCCTGCACATACCAACCATATTTGCTGTCCTTTGCTATCGGCAGCTGGTTGAGTGAGACACCTGTTAATTGGGTCTGATTGATTACCTCTTTTTCAAAAATCGGACCACCGGCCTGCATGGCGGATGTGGCAGTCTGCCCTTTCCTGATTTCAATGATCCTGACTTTATAAACTACATCAACCTTTGGTTTTGGTACCACCGGAACCCAGCGGAAAGTAACCGGACTTTTGGCAGCCGTTTTACTGATTACCGTGCCATCGGCCGGGCTAATGAGTTGAGGAGCCTGGTAAGTTTGTTCTTCTTCTGCCTTGATGGAGAATGGCTTGCATACTTCTTCGCAAAGAATTCTTTGCGGCATGGCAGCACCGAAAAACTGAACGCAAAGCTCATAGTCCCCGGGTTTTAGAACGCAATCCTGCCCCAATAAAGCAACTGCATTTTGCCCGTTCCAAACTCTGTTCAGGGCCGTAGTGTTAAAATTAGCTTCAGGTGCCGTGGTACTGGTGTAGGAGCCGCAAATTCTGGAACCACCTTTTTTTATGGTTACCAGAATTTTACTCCCCAATACCATTTTAATATTGTTCATGGTAGTAGCCGCACTGATGGTGAATACAGATGCGCCACTACCCCAGTTTGCCGTATTGGCATCGGGATTTGCAGGAATATTTACGTTAATTCCTGTAATGACATTTTGTGCAAATAATTGCACCGACATTGCCAATAATAGAAGTGTGAGAATCTTTTTCATTGTTAATCTTTTTTAGGTAGCTATTAGATCACTATTTCTTCGATTTTAGTTATACCGACAACAGATCACCACCCGCCTGATAGAGGGACAAATCCGGAATGCGCCAGGCTTTCCTCATGATTGTCTTTTTTAGTATCGCGCTGAGAACGACAGACTAAAGTTCGACAATTATCCTGATACGAATGTGAAAATCAGGGGTTTTATTTTATTTTAAAGAAATTTTATTATTGTCAGAATATCAGTAAGTTATGAATATTCTGTAATAGTTGGAACAGGTTGGGCACCTTTGAGGCAATACATTCACGGATCTTGCAATGGCACGGTCAGCAAGTGACCCGGTCTGCCGGTGCTCCCTAAAAGACACGCAAGTATGCGTCTCTGCAACGGGTATTCCAACATGATCTCATGGCTCCCACTCGGGTAATAGCAACCCAATGTCGAACAGCTCCTTTGGTCCGCTCAACTGCCCCGTCCGATGCTTAAAACGCAAACAAACGCTTCCTTCATAAATAGTTAGTTTACGACGGTTAATTACTTGCATGCAAACAAAATAGCTAACTAATGGATTGTCGGTGTTTGTATAGAAAATAGATCCGCATTGATGATTGGTATTTATTAACCAACTATCGGAAATAAATATCGAAAATTAATGAGTTGATGATAACCTAATAATAAAATGAGGGTATTGAAAATCAATTCCTGTGCGGATAAACCCAATGATAAGGACCAGTCCCGGTTATTCGTGATCCGGTAAGCCTAACTCACCATCTGATTAAATGCTTGAACACTGAACATCTGTTGTGCCTATCAACACTTGTCCACAGCAGACGGAAATCAGTAAATAGATTCAAAAATTCAGATTACGTAATAGATGCCGGATGATAGCTGCCCCGGATATACCAGCGTGTAACCATACTGGCATCGGCCTGTACCCGCACCTCAGTTCCCACCTTCGAACTAATAATCAACACCAGACAGTAAATTTTGATTTTTGGCATTCTTTCGGTACTTATGGCTATCCGGTATATCCGGAATGAACAGGGCAAGCTCCGCGACAAGAAAAAGCCGTTTGCGCTGGTTTCCGGCTTGGATGAGCAGTTTGGTCGTATCCTGGAGGCATCGAGGAAGGCCGGCATTGATAAAAAATGCCATCGTTGTATTCACTTCCGATCACGGCAATTGTTTGGGCTACCCCTTAAGTATCAGGCGCGGGCCCGGTAATCAAACCACAACTTACCTTTGGGACAGACGAATCGATCCCATGCAGCTGAAGAATATCACCGGGTCCAGCACCGATATTGTTAATGTACGGTTAGCCAAAAAGCTGTTGCCATGGCTAAAGAAACAGGGGACCGCTGGTTGAAATAGCCAAAATAATTACGGGAATCGGACCAACAAGTTTCTTAATCACCCTATCTGATTATGATTAATTTCTTTGTTGAGCTGAAATTTCCTGTCTTAATCTGATAATAATAGATGCCCCCGGGCAGATTATCATTGTACAGCTTCACCGTTTGATTTCCCGCAGGTGCGTTCGAGTCAATCAGGGTTTTTACCTCTGCTCCCATGTAATTGAAAAGCTTAAGCTGAACATGACTGTCTTCCGGAATCCTGAACTTAATCTCTGTTTCGGTGCTGAAAGGGTTTGGGAAGTTCTGCTCTAATGCAAATCCCTCAGAGGTAGTATTATTGCCGGCAATATTCTGATCCGATATTGAGGAAATTTTGTAATCAGCAATAACCGGATCCGGGCCAGATGGCCTGAAAGGATTGGGCTGTACATTCATCGGCCTCATCATGTCATTGTCTTCATGTTCAATAATATGACAGTGCCATACATAACCCGGGCCTTTCGATGGGTCAAACCCGAAACGCGAAAACGGGCGTGGAGTTGAAACTGGCAAATCCGTTGGAGCAAACCTTACCATATAAGTCATAATTTGACCGGGATAAGCAACGATTACATCTTTCCATCCTTTTTCATTTGCCTTTGCAGGAATTACTTCCCCTCTCAGGTAGCCCGATATCGGGAGATTGCCTCCAACGGCTCCATCGGAATTAGGAGTATCATAATCATTCGGAGGACCTCCTCCACCCATTTTATTTTTCGATTCTAATGCCGCCATGTAATCATACAGATAACCACCCGGAACCACTCCCTCTAAATCCGCATTAAAGTCTTGTCTGCTAACCAATTGAAATTGAACAAGGTGCATGTGCATGGGGTGTGCGTCCATCGTTAGATTAATTAGCTGCCACTTTTCCGTCGTTCCTTCAACAGGTTTTTCTGTTACCGCACCAAACATTTCAGGCATCTCAGGCATTTCTTCAAAGTGCGAGTTGTTCAGCAAAACCATAACCGGACCACCGTCGCCCATTACTTCATTCAAAGTTAATTGCCGCGTTAAAACCGGTTTAACGATTGCTCTACCGGCAAAATCAGTAAGTTTTACCAAAGGTTTGCTCCTTAATTTTGCGGGAACCATACTCCTGTCAGTCCCTCTTCTATCGTAATCCTTGCCATCAACCATCTTGCCATTGACAACAAATTGCATAATACGGTCGGTGGTGCCAATATCCACCGGATCCCCGTTTGGATAAGGCGTATTGGCATCATTCATGAGTGTGAGAACGGTACCGGGTGCGAAATTCGAAAAATCGATGATCACATCCGCTCTTTCACCACAGCCCAAAAGCAAAGCCTGTCCGGCAGGTATTGTTGCAGGTGCATCAAGCAATCCACCATCAGTACCTATCTGGGTTATAGCCGGCCCTACTGCACTGGTTGCCAGATTTTTCAGCCATACATTATAAAACCTGGCATTTGAACCATTAAGTAAATGGAAACGGTATTTGCGTGGAGCAACACTCAGATAGGGCCATGATTTTCCGTTGACGGTTATTACATCACCAAAAAATTCAGGAGACCAGAAAGGATGGATTCCCGGATTGGTGGGATCAACCGGATAGTACAGCTGGCCCTTGGTGTCAAACATCCTGTCTTGGATAGCGATTTCAATTTCAGGCAAATAGGCCCATGGGTGTAAAGGATCATTTGATTTTCCAGCCGGTGTAACCTCCTGAACCATATCATCTTTTGACCAACCAGGCAATAAACCCCTTTCTTCATCAGGTCCTCTGAGAAAATAAAACCCGGCCATTCCTGCATATACATTCATACGGGTTAACCCAAGCTGGCTGTGTTCATGATACCAAAGAGTTGCAGCTTCCTGTGTATTCGGATAATGAAGAGTATTATCCACTCCCATGCTCCATCCTTTGCCTTTAAGTGCATAATCCGGAGTAAACCATGCATACGGACCTCCATCGGATGCCGATGGTACCTCCCCTCCATGCAGGTGCACTGCAATGGGTACTGGTCCCGTGTAAGGGTCAACCATTGGGTTTCCGGTGAGTGGAACTCCGCTCATCATAACAGTTTGGTCGGCGGTAATATTTACGTCTGCGTAACTGCGTCCGTTCAATTTATTTCTTACCTCCAAATCTAACTTCTTACCCCTTTGGGCCTCAATAGTGAACGATGGCCACAACGGAAGTGTCCATTTTTTACCACCATCTTTAGAAATCCGGTATACAAAGTAATTTCCGGAACCTGCCCCCGCAGTGGTTCCAACTACTCCGTTGTCAAGAACAGTGCCCTTTGAAAGAGCTACTTGCTGGGTCATAACCGCTTCAATAATCAGTTTTCCTCCGGCCTTTGCATCAACCCTTAGCCCGGCAAAGTGCGGGAGGGGATCAACAAACTGCGGGATCGTTGTGGGATTCAATGGCAGCTGACCAGAACCTGGATATTGCCCCATTGTTTTTGTCAGAAATAGTGCAAACAAGAGTATGCCTGCAACTACATGAAAGTAAGCTTTTTGCATAACTTCAGGTTTAAAAATTAAAAATAGTGTGCGTAATTCGAAAAGTGATTCTCGCGATAAAGATATTTATTTACCAATACCTTGGTTCTCTTTTCTCGATTTTTTTTTTACTCTGATAGTTTAATCTCCGGATAAGGGAAATCACCAGTCAACTTAATTCTGAAAGTCATTCAAAGGAACCCCAATTCCAGCATAACCTCGTGGCTCCCATTCGGGTAATATCCAACTATAAAGCTTTGATTATAAGCATACCCAATTCTGAGAAGTGGTGTCACCTTTACACTAACCCATAACGATAACTGCGTCCCGCTTCCAAAAGCCAATCCAAGGTCAAACAGCTCTTTTGGACCGCTCAGCAGCCCGTTTCGATGCTTGAACCTCAAACAAATGCTGCCTTCATAAATAGTTAGGTTGCCACGATTTATCGCTTGCATACCAACAAAATAGCTAACTAATGGATTGTCGGCGTTTTGATAAATAATGGATCCGAACCGATGATTGGTATTTATTAATAAACTATCGGAATTAAATAGAGAAAATAAATGAGTGGACGAAAAACTGATAATAAAATGAGGATTCTGAAATTCAATACCGGCATTTGCATCCGGACGGATCACCTTCCTTACATCATACCCAATGGCTGGATCAATGGTGGTGGCCGCCTCAAAAAGAGAACCATTTACCGATCGCGAAAACACTCCTGCCGATAACCCCAGCGATAAGTGCCAGTCCCGGTTATTCGTGATCCGGTAAGCATAACTCAGCATCGGATTAAATGCCTGCGTGGCTCCTGTTTTATCGGCAGCCAGCGATATCCCAAATCCCGCGTTCAATCGGTCAATATATTTCGATGCCTGCACGCTGAATACCTGGGGTGCCCCTTCAATTCCCGTCCATTGCTGACGAAAATCAGTAAACAGATTTAAAAATTCCGATTGCGTAATAGCTGCCGGATTAAAGCTGCCCCGGTTATACCAGCGTGTAACCAACCTGGCATCGGCCTGTGCCCGGACCTCAGTTCCCACCATCCAACCAATAATCAAAACCAGAAAGTAAATGAGGTTTCTCATGTTAAACAGCTCATCTTACTAAAGTTATAAAACCCTTTTTGGTGTGAACCTGCTGAAACCGGTCAAAATACTTAATCAAATAGAAATAAGTATCCGGATCAGCCGGCTGTCCATGATAGTTTCCATCCCAACCGGTTATTCCTGAATACAATATCTTGCCATAACGGTCAAAAACCTCCGCTTCGGTTTCCGGCATAAAAACATCATTGATCCCATCACCGTTTGGTGAAAAAACATTGGGAACAAAAGGGATTACATCCACAATCCGGGTAGAGCTGTTTGTGCAGCCGCTGATGTGTGTTGCCGTAAGCAAAATCTTGTAATCCAGCGTACTGCCCGTAATGGTATAGGTATGCTCTATGGTTGCTCCTGTTTCAGTAGTCCCATCACCCAGGTCATATATATATTGTATATCGGGCTGAGGCTGAATGCTGCAGGTGAGCAGGTTATGCTTACTGTCCAATAGTAAGTCCGATAAAGTAAAATCTACCGCAGGCGGGGAATACTCCTTAACATTTATCGTGATCAGTTTTTGGCACCCGCGCCGGTTTTCACCGGTTACCGTGTAAGTGCCCGGTGTTTTTATTTCGATAAATGAAGTGGTATCCCTGGTGCTCCACCGGTAATTTACGGCCCCCGATACTTTAAGCACTGCACTTCCTCCCGCACATAAACTGGTATCGCTTTCATTCGAAAATACCCAGTCCGGCTCTTCCTTCACCGTTTTATAAATAGTATCGGAAACACATCCGGTGCTCGACCGGCCAATCATCCAATATTTTCCACCGGGTGCAGCAACCGCGATAGAATCTGTTTTATCACCATTGCTCCACGTGTAATCATAAGCGCCATAAGCCTTTATAAATACACTGCGGCCCGGGCAGTATGTGGAATCTCCACCAATGCCAACCAGCGGAGGCGAAAACGATTCAATCACCCGGGTTAAAGTATCGACACACAACGATGGCGGGTTTTTTAATATCAGGCTTACCTGATGCAAGCCCGATGAGGCAAACCGGTAAATGGGATTTTTTTCTGATGAA
>CAIXKO010000626.1 GCA_903919925.1 uncultured Bacteroidota bacterium
AGGTTTGTTCAGCATGAACCTCGATAACCGGCGGATCATCTCCGTTGGAGGTGGCCAGGTGCGCATCGGCAGCCATTATTATCATGATATTCAACTTGGCGATTTTATCCGTGAACTCACCAAAGCGGTAAAACCCCGCTCTTATCTGGCTTCCCATCCATCGGAATCCTACCGGCCAAAGCAAACGTTTTTACCTCAACCCGACTGTATCCTTACCGCACCCCGGTTATATGAGTGCATCAATTATCATCTCGATGACCGCATGGTTCTGCTTTCGGAGCCGGGTGATGCCTTTTGTGCTGCACCGGAATTCAATATAGAAGAAGCCGAGAACTTTATCGTACAAGCCTATTATTGCTCCATTGGCTTCTGTACCCCCGCAGCTTTGGGCGTTTCGCTGGCACGGCCCGAGAAAAGGCCCGTGGTGCTCACCGGAGATGGCGCTTTCCAGATGACCGCTCAGGAAATTTCCACCCTCATCAGGGAACGTTGCCCGGCAATCATCGTGCTGATCAATAACGATGGATACCTCATTGAGCGGGCCCTTCATCAGGACGGACCCTATAACGATATCCAGATGTGGCAGTATTCAAAAATGCCATCGATGTTTGATAATGGAACTTTTTCTATCGGCATCCGTGTTACTACCGAAGAAGAGCTGGAAAAGGCAATGGAACTAGCAATCAGCGAAACCAAAAAGCTCGTGTTTATTGAAGTTGTTTTACCAAACCGCGATTGTTCCGCCGGACTGGAAAGACTTGGAAAAGCATTCAGGCTCTCACAGCAGAAGTAGGGCAAGAAGGGCAGGAGGGCAGGAGGGCAGGAGGGCAGAAAGTAAAGTAGAAAGGTAATTTTACCTTAATCTTTGTTGCTTTACTTTCTGCCCTTTTCCCCTTTTCCCCTTACTAATAGTTCCGGAGGAACGGGCGATATTGTAACCAGGGGATTTATCCCCTGGATGAGGCCATCCCCCCCGAGGAGCTGACAGGAGCCAGTGCTAAAGCCAGCCTAACATAGTGGTCATCAGCTGCCAGCGGCGAGGCCAGCCTACCATCGGAGTCATCAGCTGCCACTGCCGATACCATCCCCCCCGAGGAGCTGACAGGAGCCAGTGCTAAAGCCAGCCTAACATAGGGGTCATCAGCTGCCAGTGCCGATGCCATCCCCCCCGAGGAGCTGACAGGAGCCAGTGCTAAAGCCAGCCTACCATCGGAGTCATCAGCTGCCACTGCCGATACCATCCCCCCGAGGAGCTGACAGGAGCCAGTGCTAAAGCCAGCCTACCATAGGGGTCATCACCTGCCAGTGCCGATGCCATCCCCCCCGAGGAGCTGACAGGAGCCAGTGCTAAAGCCAGCCTACCATAGGGGTCATCAGCTGCCAGTGCCGAGGCCACCATCACAACTGAGCCCTGATAACCAGGTGAGGAGACTGCTCTAAAACACATCGGGCCATCTGAACCAAAACCCTACTTAACTGTTTCTATCAAAAAGGGTTAATTATGGAGGGAAAGTCAGGGTTGGTTCTGGATGCTTATATACCGGTAGATCGCCGGCTGGCGCTTGCCTCTGCTCAGCCACTGCCGGCAAAAGGGTATGGCGCAGTATTGTTTGCCGATATTTCGGGATTTACACTGTTAACAGGCGATTTAACCAGGGAACTGGGCGATCAGCGCGGTGCCGATGAAATTACCCGGTACCTGAACCTCATTTATGATGCCCTGATTAGCAGGATCCATCAATACCAGGGCAGTGTGATTAGCTTTGCCGGCGATGCCATTACGTGCTGGTTTAACGAGGATGAGGGTTTGAGGGCAATGGCAGCTGGTAGCAATATGCAGTCTGCAATCAGGGAGCTCGTCCAAAAACATCAGATCCCCGTTCAAATAAAAATTGTAATTGCCACCGGGCCAATCAACCGGTATGTGGTGGGCGATCCTAATGTCCAGTTGATGGATCTGATCGCAGGAAAAACGGTTTCAAGGGTGATTGCCGGTGAAAAAGTGGCAAATCCCGGCGACTTGCTCATCAGTGATGAGGTGGCGAGCCTGAATCAATCGTTTTATTCTTCCGGCAAATCCGTGTATGCAGCTAATGGTGATCGGTTTACACAGGTAACTGCTTTAACGGCTGAAATTCCAGCTACCCCCTGGCAAATAGATACACAGCTGCCGGCTGAAATATTATCACAATGGTTATTATCGCCCGTTTATGAGAAAATCCGGCATGGTGAAGATAATTTCCTGGCGGAATTGCGCCTTACGGTATGTTTGTTTTTAAAATTCGATGGCATTGATTATGACCTCGATCCGGAAAGCGGGCAAAAAATCAACCACTTTATCAGCTGGGTTCAGGCATGCCTGATCCGCCACGATGGTCACCTGCTTCAGGTAATTATTGGGGATAAGGGAGACTACCTCTACATTGGCTTTGGTGCGTTAGCGGCTCATGAGGACGATCCCTCAAGGGCAATTGCTGCTGCACAAATGCTGCGTCAACCTCCAGATTCATTGGCTTTTATTACCGGCATTCAAATCGGGATTACGCAAGGCCGCATGTTGGCAGGTCCTTATGGAAGTTCCACCCGACGAACTTACAGCATGCTAGGTGCCAACGCCAATCTGGCGGCCAGGTTAATGGAGCATGCCGCGCCCGGGCAAATCCTGATGAGCGAACGGGTGGCAATTGCCGCTCAAAAACAATTTCTGTTTGATCCACTGGGGGCAGTCAGGTTAAAAGGAATTGAACAGGCAGTGCCTGTTTTTGCCCTTATGGGTCATCAAAATGTAAATCGGAATATCCAGCTGAGTCAGACGCCTTTGGTTGGCCGGCTTGATGAATTGGAGGAAATCCTTCAATATGCAAGGCAGATCAACCATACGAATGAGCCTGGTATCATCCTGTTACAAGGCGAAGGTGGCATTGGCAAATCCCGGCTATTATCGGAATTGATGCTGCAGATTCATCAAATGGATATCACCGTTTTAAGCAGTTTTGGATATGAAATAGAGAATTCAACTCCCTATTTTGTTGTCCGGGATTTATTCCGACAGCTTTTCCGGGTAGATCAATTATCCTCCGGTGATTTATTGAAATTGTTATTGGCAAT
This sequence comes from uncultured Bacteroidota bacterium, assembly GCA_903919925.1. GTDB lineage: Bacteria > Bacteroidota > Bacteroidia > Bacteroidales > UBA12481 > UBA12481. The sequence goes on from CAIXKO010000626.1 coordinate 3,109, forward strand.
CATTAAGGACATTAACCCGGATTGGGAAAGGTTGATGCCCCTGTTAAGTGAAATTCTTCCGCTCGAATTGCCCGATAATGAACTTACTGCACAAATGTATGGCGATATCAGAGCCAGCAATTTACATACTTTGCTGGTAGGCATATTCCGTAAAATATCACTTCAAAAAAGTTTTTTAATTATTTTAGATGATGCCCATTGGCTCGATTCTGCCTCCTGGGCATTGCTGAATGAATTGTTTGATGTTTCGCGCAATACCGGACTGATCATTTCCTGCCGGCCTTTTACATCGGACCCGCCAAAAGATTACCTGAAACTGATTGGAAACAGGAGGCTCAATCAAATTCAATTAGCCAATTTTCACCGTCCGGATATTGAAAAATTGGTTTGTCAGGTATTGGGATCAGATGATCTTCCTCCTGACGTTTTAGCCCTGATTTATGATAAGGCTTCCGGCCATCCTTTTTTCAGTGAAGAATTAGCTTATGCATTAGTTGCGTCGGGAATCCTGGTTGTTGAAAACGGACATTGCCGTTTCAGTCAAAATCTGATGGTTTTAGATGAGCTAACTGTGCCCGATACCATCCAGAGTGCTATAACCAGCCGTCTCGACCACATGAGTACACCCCAGCAGCTGACCCTGAAAGTGGCGAGTATTTTAGGAAGATTGTTTGTGCTAAAAGCAGTCAAGGGCATACACCCCTCCCCACCTGATGCGCCGGCATTGCAAGAACAGGTTAATGCCATGACCGGGATGAACCTCATTGCCTTGCAGGTTATTGAGCCGGAACCGGCATACAGTTTTAAGCAAACTATTATTCATGATGTTGCTTATAATATGCTTTCCTATACCCAGCGCCATGAATTACATCAGAAGGCGGCCTGCTGGTATGAAAAAACCTTTGCACATAATCTATCGCAATACTACCCTCAGTTAGGTTATCACTGGCTGCAGGCCGAAGTTTATGATAAAGCGGCGGATTACCTGGAAAAGGCTGCTTTTGATGCCATTGGCAAGGGTGCCTGGCGTGATGGTATAGTTTTTATCAGGCAAACATTGGCATTGGAAACCCTTGCACGCATTCCGGTGCGGCGTAAAGCGATTTTACTAATAGAAATGGGCATTGCATACTTCAAAACCGGAGAACTGCAACTGGCTGCTAAACAATTGCAAAACGGCATTCGCACCTTCAAATATCCTGCTCCAACATCGCTGCCAGCTTTAGGATTCAATCTCCTTCGACAGGCTTCTCTTCAGGTAGTTTATCGTTTGCGCTCTCCATTTTCACCATCGCTTACCGATCAGGAGCGAGAAGTTCGAATCATACTTAGCCGTGCTTATGAATATCTGGCTCAATCGTATTTTCATCATAACGATCTCTTTTTCAGTTTAGATGCAAGTTTATCGGGATTGAATGCCGCTGAGTCAGCCGGACCATCGGCCCAGCTGGCCCGTGCCTATGCGAGTTTATGTATCACAACGGGCACCATGCCAATTCCGGGTCTTTCTGAAGAGTACGCCCGCCTGGCACAATCCCTGTTAACCAATGAGGTAAGTCTCAATGACCATGGACGGATTTTGGAACTCATCGCCGTAGCCTGGTCGGGTAAGGGCCGCTGGGCCGATATCGGGCAACTTTGCTCCCAAGCCTTAGTTATGGCCAATGAAATAGGTGATCGATTCTTAGTGATGGAAAATACCTGCATCCTGGCCGCCTGTCTGCTTCCTCAGGGCAAACCCGAGGAATCAGTTAAACTGCGGGAGGAGCTTTATCAGATTGGAGTGCAGGATAAAGTGGAGCTGGTTCAGGGATGGGCACTGCTGCAACTGGCCGAAATAGCATTGATGAAACAGGAATATTCCAAAGCACGCGACCTGCTTGTTACGGCTGCATCGGTGGAACACGCCCTGGGTCAGCCCGACAGGCTATGGCTCCATGGATTACAGGCAGCAGCTTTTGCCCTGCTGGGGGATCTTGATTCTGCACGGAAATCAGCTGTTAATACCCTTAACTTATCGAGCCAATCGCTCCCAACTTCCTTCTTTGTATTGGAAGGATATTCAGGCATGCTTACCGCCTTTCTGGCATTGGCCGATGCCCGGCCCGGAAATAAGGAAATCGCTAAACTAACATCGAAAGCATTGAAAGCCTTTGCCAGATATGCTGCCTCCTTTCCAATTGGCCAGCCCCGATTGCTGTTTTGGCGCGGCATTCTTGCTCTCCGCAAAGGACATTCGGTAAAAGCAGTCAAATTTTGGCGCGCCGGATTGGCCCGGGCAAAACAATTGGGGATGGTTTATGAAAGTGCCCGGATTGAGAAGGCGTTGGGCAAATAATACCAATGGCCTTGGCAAAAAACGGGTAGGGGCAGTAGGGGGCAGAAGATTTTCTGCCCCTACCCATATTTTCCCGAGGCAACCGTAGGGGCAGAAAATCTTCTGCCCCTTCTGCCCCTACTGCCCCTACTTCAAATTTCCTTCTCCCCAACAATATGCACCGGATCACCCGTCAGCACCCTTGCCGCCTGAATCCCTGAAATGGCTGCCGCTTCAATACACGAAATATTGAATCCGCAATCAATCCAGGTGCCGGTCAGAATCAGACGGTCAAAACCGGATTCTCCTGCCTTAATGCGATACTGGTTGGTATCAGGCAACGATTGAACGTACTGCTCATTGGTGTCAATATTTGCCCTGATATACTGTGAGTCAAATCGTTGTTCACCCACGATATGATCAGGTGCTATTACGGTGCTCCAATCCAATCCTTCCGGATTTTTCGGATCCACTGCTTTCGGCCATAATGAAGCCGCATGATTGTTGAGCAAATCCAATCCGTTGAACCGGGCACGCGCATTGGCATTGAGCTGGGTTTCATCAGGCTCCTCTTTCATCACTCCGCAGCTGTATGAAAGGTATTTTACATTTTGATCATCGCGCCAGTTTTCCATTTTAATCAGATGGGTAAAATCAGTCAAACTGGCGTAAGGCTCCACATAAGCACCTATAACAGGGCGCGATGCATCGGACCCCAACTCATCGGAATCCTTATTGAACCACACCTGGATAGCCTGTGTTTGCACCGTTTTTATCTGATCACACATCAGTTTCCAGGCATTACTGGCTGCCATTAATTCTTTGGTGATGGGCAACAGGGCGGCCAGTGTGATCCCTAAAATAACGAAATCAAAATCTTCGCCTGCTTTCAGGGTGATCGTGCCGCCGGTATCCTTCCAATCGCTGTACTCAGGCGACCGCTCCAGGTTTATGCCCCTGGCTTTTAATTCTTCGCCTTCAACAATCTGATCGTAAGCAGGATTACTGGGCCAACAGGGCAATCCCTTTACCGTAACTAAGGGTTCATATTCTCCAACCTTTAAATTGACTTGTCTGCTGATAGTAATGCTATCAACAGCCTTAACATCAGTATTTTCAGATAATCCAATGTTGGTTACCCGATTAAAAAACTTAAATTTGACTCCACGGCGTCGCAAAACTTCATAGAGCGGACCAAAAACGGTATCGCCCATACCAGCTTGCATAAACCACAAAACCGATCCCTTGTAACCGGCCAGAATCCGCAATAATGACCGGAGCGCTATGCCGGCCGATATTCTGGGTTTATCAGTGTCTCCGTTCTCGTAATGGAAAAAGAGATCGTACACGGTTTGAGTGGGCGCTGACCGGTACGCAATATCGTTGGCGAGGTCGGAATCTACCAGCTTGTGCTGGTAAAACCAATCAACCATGTCGAGCTTGTCCAGGGGAGAAAACCCATGTACCAAAACTTCATCACGGATCAAGCCGGTAAAAGTTGTGCATGCCAGATACAGCAAGGTCCAGTGGCGGCGCACCTCCGTGTCCGTTTCAACCTGATCCTTTATCCGGTTCCATTTCATGGTCAGGGCCTTTTCCATCAGCCAGGTGATAATGGCATGGTGATGTTTCGAGGGCGGTTTATTGGCTTCCAGTTTGGACCATAATTTGAGTGCCTGACGCAAAAACCATATCTCGGTTAAAACGATGGCTTTTACCGCATCTTCCGCGATTTCACCAACCTCTTTTATCCAGTCCGGAAAATCAATCAAATGATGCTCTCCGTCTTTTAACTCGTCAGAACCGGTGTCATGTTCATCGATTTTCCCCTCGGCAAATTCAATTATCCAATTAATAATCAGGTCAACAGAACTCCAGGCAGTGGCAATTTCGCCCCCAACACCCGGCTTTAAATCATCGTGCGGAAACTCAACGTTCCAGTTCATCCGTTTTCCGTCCCAAAGTTCTACCATGTTGAGGTCATTAACCGGCTTAAAAGCATCGTCAACAGTGGCCAGAGGTGACCCGGCCGGGCGGCCGCATTCCTCGTAAACCTGACGCATCAACCGGAAAGCATTTTCATAAAAACCAAACCACACATGAAGTCCATGCTCCTCAATACGATCATTCATTCCGGCATTACGGCCGCTGGCTCCTTTTCCCCCTAAGCGCCAGCCCATCTGATATACCGTAATATCAAATTCGTTTTGTTGGGCCAGCTGGTAGGCAGCCGTCAGGGCCGACATCCCTCCGCCAAGAATGGCGACTTTCTTTTTTTCGTTATTCATTTTTCCCTCTATTATTTCCGGCTTCCCAGATTATTTTACCGCCTCCAATTTCAAAATCCATCTTCACTTTGATACTTAAAATGGCTTTCTGGCTTTTTAATCCCAGATCATCCGCCAAAGGATAACTGGCCAAAGCCTCTGCCATCGAAAAATCATACTCACCCATTAACTCCGCATGTAAACTGTGGATGGGGGAGGGTGCCTCAACAATTGCCTGATAAGCAGCATTCTGATCATCCGTTACATCGCGGAACTGCTTCAGGAAAACCAATGGCATGGCATGGTGCAGAAAATCACCTAATAAGCTGACCGGAAAACCGAGCCCCGGCAAAATCACCGGCCCCTCATCGCCCCATAAATGCGGACGGATATCATGGAATAATTCTTTCAGTCCGGACCAGGTTTTTCCAGTACCCTCGCTTCCGCTTCTACGGGTAAACTCCAGCAACGGCCAACGTTTTGCCTCCTCATCAGGGCCAAACTTTTTCAATCCAAAAACATCCAGCGATAGGGAGGGGGGATTCAAAACAGCAGGATCATCGGGCAAATCCACCCAACCAAAACTTTTGAAAAAGCCAAACACTTCGCGGCCGCTCACCAGCGAATATAAGTCGGGAACCATGGTGTATACCGGAAATAATACCGGACGCTCTGCAATTAAAACCGATCCTTCCTTTTTGACTTTTGCCAGAACCAGCCAGATAATCACCTGCTTTTCCGGCGACCAGCCTACATTCAGGGTGCCGGAATATATTTTGGGAATACTTCCCACGGTTACCATAATTACATGGGTAAGAGGATAATACATTGCCTCCCCTCCCGATGTAGTATTAAATACCCTGTCACAAAGCGCCGCCAGGTTCTCCTTGGTAGCTTCCAGAAAAAAATTATAAAAGTATCCGCCTTCGCAAACCACGGGTGCCGGGTACGAAAGCTCTCCACCATGTTCAACGTATTTCATATTATTCAGTTATTTTACCACAGATGTTCATTTTCCCCGATAATCTTTTCGGGATATCCTGATATGGCCCTTGATGCCTGCATGCCACTCACGGTAGCCGATTCAACACAGCCCATGTTCAGGCCGTTCGAGGTCCAGTCGCCGGCTAAAACCAATCCGGTGAACCCCGATTCCTCTGCTTTTATACGGTGTTGGGTGCTTCCCGCCACCGTTTGCACATATAATTCCGAGGGATCAATATTTACCCGCTGATATTGGAAATTCAATCTGTTGATTCCGGATTCACCTGCAGGGGCAACCAGATTCTCCCAATGAAAACCGGGCCAGCAAAGCTTAATATCGCTTTGAAACAATTCCCGTGTTTTCTCTTTGTTTTTGTTAAGCACCTCTTTTGGATAGGCATGATCGCCTGCCGGAGGTACCAGCTCATCCTGTGCCAGGCAACCGGTAAAA
>CAIXKO010000627.1 GCA_903919925.1 uncultured Bacteroidota bacterium
TATCCGCACTGGGCCGATAGTGCCGGAGGCACGGCCGATATTGTAACTCCGGGATTTATCCCGGTGCTGGTGCCCCACCGATCCCTAGTGCTGGCTCCTATGGTGGCACCCCACCGATCCCTAGTGCTGGCTCCTATGCTGGCACCCCACCGATCCCCGGCCCTGGCTCCGGCCTGGCACCCCACCGATCCCGGCCCTGGCTCCGGTCCCCCGGACCTACCCGTGCGCCCTGCACCAGGGTCGTCAGGCAGATCACCCACATCCCACGCTCAGCACAAGCTTAAAAACATTACTTTTAGCCTAATCAATTTTCATTCATTATGATCGATAATAGTGCTTCCGAACCCAATTCACGATACACGAAAAACGAGGAGCTGGCCAATGCCCTTTCTCACTTCGCCGGAGCTATTCTGGCAGTTGCCGCTCTGGTCCTGCTTTTGGTTAAAGCCGCTCAAATAGGGAACGCCTGGCATATTGTGAGCTCCGCAGTTTTTGGAACCACCATGATCATTCTTTTTCTCTCCTCTACCTTAACCCATTGGCTGCAACCGGGTAAAGCCAAAGATGTTTTTTTCACACTCGATCAGATAGCCATATTTGCTTTGATTGCCGGCACTTATACCCCCTTTACCCTCGTTGCACTGCATGGACCGTTCGGATGGGTGATATTTGGTATCGAGTGGGGCCTGGCCATCATGGGAATTACCATCAAACTGGTAAAACCTACCAAGTTTAATCAGGGCGTAAATTTGTTTTATGTACTGTTATATGCTGCAATGGGTTGGATGGTTTTAATCGCCATCGTTCCAATATACAGAAGCCTTCCGCTCATGGGTGTTATCTGGATTCTTATCGGTGGAATCTGCTATACCATTGGGATCTTCTTCTTCAGATGGGCCCGTTTCAAACACAATCACCTGGTTTGGCATATCCTGGTGGTAGCTGGCGCTGCCTCACATTTTATCGCGATTTACTATTATTTGCTGCCCATAACTATTCGCTAATTACCAAAAAAATGAAAAAATATTTGCTGCTCATCACCATCGTAACCATGGTGGGTTGTAAATCAAGCAAGCCCGATGGCGAAACCCAGTACCAGGCTTTTGCTCCCGACGGAATCCCTTTTGTAGTGGCTGATTCGGCCTTTATGCCCGATAAAAAGGGTAATCACCGCGCCGTGGTTAAAATCGGCAAAACGGATATGAATGCCGTTGCGGTTACTATACCCTGGCGCCGTCCCGATCTGCGGCCGGAAACCAAAAAGGTAGTAGTTTACGGAGTTAAATCGGGGAAAGAAATACCGGAAGTAAGTGTTTTGGAATTCTCATCGGAACAGGGAAAAATTGCCTTTAAACCCCAACCTGGAGAAACGGAATATTATGTGTATTATCTGCCCTATAAATTCCGTAAAGGCTGGGACGATGCCCGGTATGGAAAACCCTGGAACGATTATATTACACCTGATTATAAGGCTGATACGACCTGGCTGGCATCGATTGAAAAAAGTAAAATGTCACTTCCTGAGGCTAAAGTCGTACGCATCGAAAGTCGTTCAAAATTCGATGCATTTACCGCAATGGGTATCATTGCCACCGAAAAGGAAACTCGTGCTCTATTGGAAAAATATCCTGAAGATTTCTTGATTTTTACCGAAGACAGGGCGTTTCCAATCCGCTTACCTAATAGCATTCCCGCTTTTTGGGCCAAAAGAAAACCTGCTCTGTCTTTTCATGGTTTTGCTTCGAAAAATGAATTCTATTCCTGGCAAATCGGACTTTGGGCTGCCGGAACCGATGTTAAAAATGTAAAGGTTTCCTTCAGCGATTTTGTATCGGGTACCAGTATAATCAGCAAGGATTCAGTAACTTGCTTTAACCAGGGAGGAACCAACTGGGATGGAAATCCGGTTACTTTTGCGGTAGATGTGCCCAAAGGTAATGTGCAGGCTTTGTGGTGCGGTATTCAGATCCCACCTGATGCAAAAACGGGAAAATACATAGGCAAAGCAACTCTGACTGCCGATGGCGCTGCCCCAAAAGAAATTGAAATATCTGTTCAGGTTGATGAAAACTATTTAGCCGACAGAGGTGATGGGGAAGAGTGGCGGCACTCCCGCATGCGCTGGCTGAATTCCGATATCGGTGTGGATGATTTGCCGGTTACCCCTTATGGGAAAATGGAACTTTCGGGCAATACTATTGCAGCTACTGGGAAAATCCTGAAAATCGACAAAAACGGGCTGCCGGAATCGATCGGAATAAATAACCGCCAGGTATTAGGTAAACCGGTCAGCTTTGAAGTGGTCACCAACAATGGAACCATTGCCTTTACAGCTGATAATCTATCGATCAAGCAGATATCAACAGGAAAGGTAACCTGGACAGCATCTTCGTTGCAAACTGGCTTATCCTTTATTTGCAATGCCACCATGGAATTCGATGGATTTGTTTCGTATTCCATTCAATTGTCGGCACCCGGGCAGGAAGTTTCTGTTCAGGACATCCGCCTGACCACCGTTTATACACCTGAATCGTCGGAGTATTTTATGGGAGCAGGTTTTAACGGAGGGGCGCGGCCAGCAAGCTATACGTGGGATTGGAATGGTCCTTTCGACAGCTACTGGATGGGTGGCGATCAATCGGGTTTGCATGTGGAGTTTATTGGCGATGTATATCACGGACCCCTGATTGCCGATTATAAACCCGGGCCGCCAAAAAATTGGTCTAATGGCGGGCAAGGACGAATTTCCGAATCAGGGAACAAAGGTCAGCAAGCTACATTGTTTGCCTCTGCAGGAGCCATGATGGTTACCAAAGAGCCGGTGAACTTTGAGTTTTATCTCCTGATTACCCCCGTCCGTCCGGTCGATCCTGCAAAGCATTTCTCGCAGCGCTACTATCACGCCAACCCAAAAGGTTTTGCCAAAGCCGCTGAGGAAGGTGGCGCTAACATTGAGAATATTCACCATGCACAACTGCTCAATCCATTTATTAATTATCCTTTTATTGTGCGCGATTCGCTGATCATGCACATTGAGGAGCAGCATAAGGCTAACCGAAAGGTTAAACTCTATTATACCGTTCGTGAATTAACTACCCATTGCCCTGAAGTATATGCTTTAAAGAGCTTGAAGAACCAGATATTTACAGCTGGCCCGGGATATGGTCTGCCCTGGGAATGTGAGCATCTGATCGATGATTATAAACCGGCCTGGTACACTGAATTGCCCAATCAAATCTCGGATGCGGCATTGGTTTTGGCTGGCTCATCGCGATGGATCAATTACTATCTGGAAGGATTGCGCTGGATGCTCGAAAATTATAAAATTGATGGCCTTTATATGGATGATGTATCTTTTGACAGGCCGGTAATGAAGCGAATGCGTAAGATCATGGAAAAATATCGTCCGGGTGCTTTGATCGATCTCCATTCCAATACAGGCTATTCACGCGGTCCCGCAAATCAATATACCGGATTCTTTCCTTATGTTGACCGCCTCTGGTTTGGCGAGAGCTTCCGGTACAATAAAATGACTCCCGATGAGTGGTTTGTTACCTTTTCAGGAATTCCGTTTGGCCAGATGAGCGAAATGCTGCAAGATGGCGGAAACCGGTATCTGGGAATGGTTTATGGAACCACTGCACGCGATTCTTATGGGGAATTTTCGCCCCGGCCGGTTTGGAACCTTTGGAAAACATTTGGCATTACCGATGCCCGGATGATCGGCTACTGGGATAAAGATTGTCCCGTTAAAACCAGCCAGCCTGGTGTCAAGGCTACCGCTTATGTAAAAGCTGGAAAAACCCTTATTTCAATCGGTAATTTCGATGATAAGGATCAAAATATCAGCCTAACTGTTGATTGGAAGGCTTTAGGCCTCGATCCTTCAAAAGTAACCATTCAAGCACCTGATATTAAGGATTTTCAACCACCTCAATCATTCAAAATAAACGATATCATACCGCTAAAAAGCAAACAAGGCTGGTTACTGATTTTACAGGAAAAGTAATTTTTGGCAATACTAATCCAAACCCACCACCGTTGTTATTACCATCTTATCATTTAGGTAACCTGACCTGTTATGAAACAACAAATTATAGATAGTATCGACGATGCTGGAAAACTCGAGCAGTTGTATCGTCAGGATCAGCAGCGTTTCGAAAAGTGCTTTTCCGAAATCTCTGCAAACTATGACACTGCGCTGGTGAATTTCTGGAAAATCCGCCTAGCGCCTGAAAAAACCGGGGTGCTGTACGGAATACGCCTGAAGGATCTGATCGAAGTGCTTGCACTGGCTTTATTTACCGCAATTCTGGTTCTAATTCCAGCTGTTTTTCCCGAGGTCGATCGGGAGTTCTTTTACCTGCGCGATTTATCGCTTATCGCCTTTAACGGAATCATTCTTTATTCACTTTGGATCAATAGATTATTTACGGTTAAAAAGGTATTGCCTTACGGGATCATACTGGTTGCAATAGCTTTGTATATTAATCTATTACCTGTTGGCACCCACGATTCGGTGATGATTGCCGTTTTGCATGTTCCGCTGATGTTATGGTGCTTTTTTGGAATAACTTATCTGAAATTCGATTATCGTAACCTGGCGGGCCGGATGGATTTTATCCGGTTTAACGGGGAGCTGGTCATTATGACCGGCTTAATCTTGCTGGCCGGAGGTTTATTAACGGTAATTACCTTTGGTTTGTTCAATGTGATCGGGATGGACATGATGAAGTTTTATATCGATTTTTTTGCTTTTCCCGGCGCAGTGGCAGCACCCGTAATCGCTTTTTTCCTGATCCGGACTTATCCTCAGCTAACCAGTAAGATAGCACCGGTATTGGCCAGGATTTTTACACCCGTGGTTTTGGTAACCCTTGCCGTTTATTTGGTTTCACTAATTTTTTCGGGCAGCAAGATCGGGGAGAACCGCGATTTATTGATTGTTTTTAATGTGATGGTTCTTGGAGTTCTGGCTCTCATTGTTTTCTCCATTTCGGGGATCGACAAGGATCAAACCGGGAGCAAAAACCTGCTGATGCTATTCTTCCTTTCGATACTGGCACTGATCATAAACGCAATTGCTTTAGTATTCATACTTTCGAGGGCACTGGATGGTTTAACTCCTAATCGTACAGTTGTTTTGATAACTAATCTTTTGGTATTTGTGAATCTGATTTTAATAGCAGTTAATTTATTCCGTTCCTGTTTTAAAGGTGCAGCGCCGGAAATTATCGAAAAATCGGTTGCCAATTACCTGACCGTTTATGCCGTTTGGACCCTGATAGCCGTATTTATTCTGCCCGTTGTATTTGCATTCAGTTAGCTTTTCTATTTTATACAACCCCGGACTTATTGAAATTTCTAAAAATACTTAGTAAGTTTAGGGGTTGCTAATAATAAAAAATGAAAAGCGGTGATTCTCAATCGCGCACCTTTGAGGTTGCGCCATTCGGACTTTGGGAGTGGGATACCATCAGCAATTCGTTTTACTTCCCGAACTTGGTGAAACAATTGCCTGAATTGGAACTTTTAAAGGAGGAGATAAATTTTAAGGATTTTCTGAATTGTGTCCATCCTGCTGATCGTGAGCTTTTTCAGCATCAATTTGATTTGTATAAGAATGGTGGCACTCCGCTTTTTTCCCTGGAGCACCGGGTTGTTGGACAGGGCAATAGCATTCGTTGGATATTGAATCAAGGGAATACCATCAAAAGGGATGAGCAGGGGAACCTGATACGCATACATGGATTATTCAAGGATATAACCGACCAAAAAGGGATAGAGCATAATCTGAATGAAAGGCTGAAGGAACTCAACTGCCATAACCTTATTTCGGAAATCATGGGTAATTCGCTGCTTTCCCTGGACGAGGTGATCATGCAGGTGGTCAGGGTAATCCCACCCGCCTGGCAGTATCCTGAGATTGCCGTAGCCAGTATTGAACTCAACGGAAAGATTTATGAATCAGAAAAATTCCAAAAAACAGAGTTTGGTCAATGCCAGGAAATTATTTCGAATGGCTTATGTATTGGTCGGATACAATTCTTTTACCTGAATAATGCCGGATTTACTGCTGAAACTGCTTTTTTAAAGGAAGAGAAGGATCTGCTCCTGTCTATATCAGTACGTTTGGCTCATTTCATGGAGAGCCAACAAAAATCGGCGGCACTGGCCGAGAGCGAATCGAAATACAAATCCATTCTGGATGCATCGCCCGATGTGATTACCATTACCGATCTCGAAGGCCGGATACTGTTTGCATCCCCAAAAGTGTTTGAAATGTTTGGTCACGATAGATCATTCGACTATACCGGGCATTCCCTTCTCGAATATATTCATCCGGATGACCATGAAAAGGCCATGACCGGTATTGCCGGAATGTTTAGCGGAGAATTTTCCGGAGCAATGGAATACAGGGGGCTTCGTCAGGATGGAACCGTTTTTTACATTGATGTGAATGGGCAGTTTATCAAGGATAGTGCTGGTAATCTGATAAGAATGATCTTTATTACCAGGGATATTTCAATCCGGAAGGCAACGGAAGAAAAGATTTTGAAACTAACCCGGGCGGTAGAGCAATCTCCGGTCAGTATTGTAATAACCAATCTCAACGGGGATATCGAATATGCAAATCCAAAGGCTTGCGAAACAACCGGATACGAACTGCACGAGCTGATCGGACAAAATCCGAGGGTCCTTAAATCAGGCGAAACCAAGTCCAACGAATACAACAAACTCTGGAATTCCCTGACATCAGGCAACCAATGGCAGGGAATTTTCCATAATAAAAGGAAAAACGGGGAACTCTACTGGGAGTCATCAACCATTTCACCTATTATCGATCCCAACGGAAAAACCACCCATTACCTGGCTATCAAGGTTGATATTACCGAACAGAAAACTGCAGCGGAAAATTCACGGATGCAAACCGACCGGCTGGCGGCCATCGTCAGGGCCATACCTGATCTGATGCTGGTAACCGATGATCAGGGAATCTGCCTGGAATATTATTCCAAAGAGGATATTAAGAACCCTGTTGCCTTGGACAGGATTATCGGAACAAACGTGAGAAACATGTTTGATCAGAAAACATCCGATCTGCATATCCTGAAATTGCAGGAATGCCTGAGGGATAAAGGATTGAAAACATACGATTATGAGGCCGCCAGGAATGGCTTGTCAAATTATTTTGAAACCAGGATGGCCTACCTGGATGCAAATAAGGTTCTTGTATTTGTGAGGGATATTACGGATAAGAAGAACCGGGATAAAGAGATTCAGAAGTTGTCGCAGGCCGTTGACCAAAGTCCGGTTACCGTTGTGATAACCGATCTGGCTGGAAATATTGACTATGTTAACCGGGCTTTTTCCGAAACCACTGGTTATGAATACAATGAAGTCATCGGGAAAAACACCAATATTCTTAAATCCGGGTTAACCGATCGCGCTGTTTATCAAGATCTTTGGCAAACCATTGAATCGGGGAAGGAGTGGCGCGCCGAATGGATCAATAAAAGGAAAAGCGGACAATTTTACTGGGAACATATTTCCATCACTCCAATCCATGATGAATCCGGAAATATATCTAATTACCTGGCTATCAAGCAGGACATTTCCAGCAGGAAAAAGGCTGAGCAGGAAATAAATGACCTTAACGCCACACTGGAACAGAAGATTGAAGAAAGAACCTGCCAATTGGCTAAAACCAACAGCGACTTGCTTTTTGAGATCGAGGAGCGGAAACAGATTGAGGAAGAATTGAAGAACAAAACGATTGAACTGGAGAATTTCTTTAGTGTTACCCTTGATTTGCTTTGTATTGCGGATACTTCAGGGAAATTCATAAAAGTTAATAGAGCCTGGGAAAGCATCCTGGGTTATTCAACTAAAGATTTGGAGAACCGGCAATTTCTTGAGTTTGTTCATCCCGATGACATTCCTGGAACACTGGAAGTTATGGGAACACTGAGTGAGCAGAATCCGGTCATGAATTTCATCAACCGTTACAGAACACGGGAAGGGAAATACCGGTTTATTGAATGGCATAGTGTTCCGGTGGGGGATCGGATTTATGCAGCGGCCCGCGATATAACCGAGCGGAAACAGGCAGAGGAATTTGAAAATGAGATGCTTCAGCTTTCACCGCAGCTAACAGGGCTCACCCTGTCAGAAATAGATGCTGCCCTGAACCTGGCCCTTATGAGGATAGGGAGTTTTCTGAATGCCGACCGCACCTATATCTTTGAATTTAATTCCGGCAGAGAAACCATTTTCAATTCCCACGAATGGTGCAATGAGGGAATTGCCCCGGAAATCCAGCATCAGCAGGAGCTTTCGGTTAGCCTGATACCCAACTGGATGGAAGCTCTGGAGAGACAGGAAACCATCATCGTTCGGTCAGTAAAGGATCTTCCCGGGTCCTGGCGAACTGAGCGTGAGGTTTTTAAATCCAGGCAGATGCTATCCGTTCTGGTGATTCCACTGTTTTCGGAAAATATCCTGATCGGTTTTGTCGGACTGGATGATAAAAAAAAGGAAAGAACCTGGTCCGATGCGGAAATCTATATCCTTAAGGTTTGGGGAAGCATGATATCGAGCCTGTTGCACAACAAAAAGACTGAGCTGCAACTGGAGCAAACCCATCAGAATTATGAAACTTTTTTCAATACCATCGATGATTTTCTGTTGGTAGTGAGTGAGGAAGGAAAGCTGATTCATGCCAACAGCACGGTTTTTAAGCGGTTGGGTTTTACCATGGAGGATTTTGATAAAGAGTCAGTGATGATTGTTCATTCGGCTGACATCAGGGATCAGGCCATGCAGGCTTTTGGTGATATGATGTCAGGGAAAACGGATTTTTATTCTTTGCCGCTCACCACGAAAACAGGAGTTCAGATTCCGGCTGAATGGCGTTCGGTAAGAGGCTTTTGGGATCAGCAACCGGTAATTTTTGCGGTGGGGAAAGATGTTTCTCATTTCAGATTATCAGAGCAGAAGTTTTCAACCGCTTTCCATGCCAATTCAGCCATGATGGCTATTTCTGCTTTTACGGATGGTAAGTATGTCGACGTGAATAGCGCTTTTCTCGAGGTACTGAACTACTCCAGGGATGAAATTATTGGCAAAACAAACAAGGAACTCGGGTTGTTTGTCGATCTAAATATCAGGGAGCAAATACTTGACAGTCTTGATCATAACATTCCGATTCGTAAGCTGGAGGTTCTCTTTCGAACCAAGGGTGGTGAAGTGAAAACAGGATTGCTTTCGGGCGATTCCATCATGATTGGCGTTCAGAGATGCCTGTTAACCGTTACTATGGATATTACGGAACGGAAGCAGGCGGAAAATGAAATCAGGGAAGCACGCCTGGAAGCGGAGCAAGCCAACCTGGCTAAAAGCGAATTCTTGTCGCGAATGAGTCATGAGCTCCGCACGCCAATGAATTCCATCCTGGGTTTTGCCCAGCTGCTGGAACGCGCGGACCTGGATCCACGCCAAAGGAAAGGGGTTGGTCATATCATGAAAAGCGGGAGGCACCTGCTCGATCTGATCAATGAAATACTCGACCTTTCCCGAATCGAAGCCGGACGGCTTTCCCTGTCGCTCGAACCAGTTCAGGTTGGAGAAATTATGAGGGAAATGGTGGATACTGTTCGTTTGCAGGTTCTTGAACGGCAATTAACGATCGCAATCCTGGAAACCGGAAACGAAAACCGCTTTGTTAAAGCCGACCGGCAGCGACTTAAACAGGTGCTTCTTAATTTGCTGAGTAATGCTATAAAATACAATGTTGCCGGCGGATCGGTCAGCATCAAGGCCAGTAAAAAGGTGGTAGCAAGTTCTGAATCTCCTGAAATCCGTATTTCTGTTATGGATACCGGAATGGGAATTTCTGAAGAAAATGTTAGGAAACTCTTTGTCCCCTTCGAACGGATCGGTGCCGAGAAAACTGCTACTGAAGGAACTGGCCTGGGGCTATCCGTGGTCAAGAAACTGGTTGAGGCCATGGGCGGGAAGCTCGGTGTCAAGAGCATGCCTGGCGAAGGAAGTGAGTTTTGGGTTGAATTCCCGGTCATTGAAAGCCCACTCGAAAAACGGGAAAGAGAAGGTGTACCATCAGGATTTGATGACCAATTGAGTGATAGCTCCGGAATTATACTCTATGTAGAGGATAATATTTCCAATATCGAATTGGTTGACCAAATCCTGTCATCACAGCATTCGAATATCCGGCTGATCACTACAGCCGAGGGGTTACGCGCTTTGCCAATGGCTCTCGAAATCTCTCCGGATCTGATTCTTCTCGATCTTAACCTACCGGATATCCATGGCAGCGAGGTGTTGAAATTATTGAAATCCGAACCCCCAACACAACATATCCCGGTGGTTATTATCAGTGCCGATGCAATGCAACATCAGTTGGACAAATTGCTGAAGGCGGGAGCCGCAAGGTACCTGACCAAGCCTCTGGATATTACGGAGTTATTGAATACAATTGATGAAATGCTGAAGAA
>CAIXKO010000628.1 GCA_903919925.1 uncultured Bacteroidota bacterium
GTCTCCGAAACATTGGATATTGATTTTGCTTCCCTTATCCAGAGCCTGATGCAGAAGGGTGACCCTAATTCAAAACTACTGAAAATCATTAACTATTCCAGCGCCATTGGGGCTTAACAGAGACATGCGAAACTTAAGTTACATAATAGCACATCTAAATTTATCGACACCATAATGGCAATAGCTTGTGCAAACCTATTGGCTATTCAGGTCCTATCACCTGAATAGCCTGATTGAAGGAGGTTTTACATCCTCAATGGTTTGGTTTGTCGGGAAAAAATTAACAAGTAGCCGAGTTTTCTGCCGGCAGACTGTCAGTAACCAGTTTCCTTGGACATATTGTCATTAGCATTATCAATCAATTGTTTAAGTTCTTCTTTGCTCGGCAAAACAGTTTGATAGCGGCTTGCGAAAATTTGGTCGTTGTCGGTTGGTAGCGTAATCTCCACAAGAATGTCGCTTTTATCCCGGCAAAGGATTATTCCAACAGTCTTGTTTTCTTCGGGCAGCTTCACATACCTGTCGTAGTAATTTACATACATTTGCATTTGCCCGATGTCTTGGTGCTTAATATCTCCAATTTTTAAATCAATGAGAACGAAACAGCGTAACAATCTGTTATAGAAGACTAAATCAATGTAAAAATGTCGTTCGTCAAATGAAAATCGCTTTTGTCGTGCAACGTATGTAAATCCTTTTCCTAATTCTAAAAGAAAATGTTCCAATTTATCTATCAAAGCATTTTCCAATTCGTTTTCCGTGTAAAATTTATGTTCGGGAAATCCTGTAAATTCAAGAATATAAGGGTCTTTTACAATATCGTCAGATGTTTCGATTATTTGTCCTTGCAATGCTAATTGTTTGACACCTTCCTTATCCTTACTCAAAACTAATCTCTGATATAATGCACTGTCAAATTGTCGTTTTAATTCTCGAACGCCCCAGCCATTATTGACACTTTCAATTTCATAGAATTTTCTTTCAGCGATATCTTGTATTCGCATTAGTAACAAATATTGCGACCAACCTAATTGAAAATCAACGTTATTAATAATTCTATTGTTCATTGCCAAATCCGCAGACAGTGTCTGCGCTTTTGTAAACGCAATATAAAATTGCCGCATTTGTTCGATATTGCGCTGGGAATAACCTGATTTATATTTATTAAGTAATTTGACAGATAGATTTTTCATTAATTGCGCCCCATATTCGGCTCTCAATTCTCCCTTTTGTTCCTCTTCAACAATCATCCTTCCAATTCCAAAATAGGTGTGTACCATATTGTTGTTAACACTTTTAACAATATTTCTTTTTGCTGCCTCAATCAAATCTACTGCTTGATTGAACAAATTGTCACTGATTTTGTCAAGGTTTTCTATATTCATTTCGATAAATTTATTTGTTCACCTTTGGAGTTTTGGATTTCATCAATTGTAACGTGCGGAACTATATGAGTTGAGAATATGTAGGCGTTGTCCTTCCGTATGCCAATAAAGTTTTTAGGGCGAACCTCTGCTCTCGGGCCAATGCCACCGCAATTGACATTAGTTTTGTTATAGCGCTTTTTCATTGCTCTGTTACTCCCGATGAGGGTTTTAGTTTATTACTATCTATTCTTATTATTGGTGTAAAATCTACTATCTTTTTGTTTTTTAGTTTGTTTGAAAAATAGAATATTTCATGGTCAAGTGTCTGATTGAATAGATCTAAAGAATTTTGGTAACACCATTGAAAATAAGATGAAACTCTTTGAAATTTCAAATTAGAGAAATCAAATTCAGACCAAATCCAACTTTCATTTGTCTTGATATTTAAATCCTCAAACCAATCAAAATTCGAAGGGACATGGAAATATTTATTGATAATTTTTGTCAATGGTTTAATATTGTGAGTTAAATGATTCCGAAACTCAACAAATGCTTCAAAATTCTGTTTAATTGGCATTATCTCAATATGTGAATTAATCTTATCCACTATTTCAACTGTGTTAAAAAGTAAATGAGTTGCGAGAAGGAAATCAATTTCTTGATTTATCAGATTTAATTGATTTTTAACTTGTTTTTTCGCATTTCTATTAATCAATATTTCAGTCGTAAATAGATTTCGAAGAAGAGTATAATTCCATTGGGCAATTAAAAGTCTTTTAGTGTCAAATTCCTTTGATATACCTTCAATTCCTGCTGGTTTACCATTGATATTTCCTACATATGAAGACCAGAAAACATTATAATTTTTTATTTTGTTAACAATCAAAGTGTAACATTCTTTCTCGAAAGGGTCACCAGAATCTTTTATATTCCATATCATATCACTTATTTTTAATATCGAAGCTATTGTCAAAATGTGCTTTAAAACCGAATTATTTCAACAAGTTGATTCTATTTGACAAATTTGAACAGGATGGGCTAGCAGTAGAAATATTTGCGCCTTGCACAAAAAACTTTTAAGGTGGCAAAACCCACTAATTTGCTGTAATGTTCTACATTGATTGACTCCAGTTGGAATAACCTGAAGGTTCCCTGTCGCTCGTGTTTTTGGTAGCACATTCATGCCAACTAAGATAAAGGTTTTCCATATCAGCAAATTAAATGTTTTTACCAAAAGCAAAAGCCCCCTTTTCATCGGGGGCTTCCGCAAAATACAAAACCTATGAAAAAAGAAAACTACGCTTTTCGTTTTGCCGGTTTTCTTGCCGGTGTAAGTGTTTCTACCTTTTTTGAGGGGAGTTTGGCAAGAGAGGGAACAGGATAAAGAGCTTCCATACCCAAGCGTGTTATCTTCAGGTAGGGGAAATCATCCTCAAACAGAGCCTGCAGTTTTTCCACCGGCAGATGAGGATCAGAGAAATCCAAAGTTCCGAACCGAGGCGTAACGATACGCCCCGGCAGAACTTTTATGAGCGTGAAATAATCGGTCCAGATCATACTGATCCTATCGCTTCAGTCAGTGGGATATTACCGGAATAAACGTACAAGTTCGCCGAGCGGTATGCGAAGGTCATTCCCAGACCGCGCCTTCCATCGGTGGTGGAACCGGTACCGGATCCATCGCTGGCCGAGAATTTGGCCGACCGGATAGCGCATCCCATCAGATAATTCTGACCGGCACTATCCTGGGCAATCATGACCAGATCCTCGTTCTTGGTGGCATTCATGAACCCGAGAAGCTTCTTGTGAAGTCCGGGTGCGAATACGTGCAACAGGAGTTCGTATCCTTTGCCGGCCTCTTCTCCGATCACGTTGATGTCGAGCTTGGCGGCATCTTCGGTGGTGTACAGTTCGAACATCCGTTTGCCGGCTTTCATGACCAGGTCACCGGTTTGTGATCCGGCCAGCTCGATAGTGAGAGGGTCTGAAGGGTCGGTTGGCCAGGCAGCAACATCATTCCAAAGTCCGAAATAAATCCGGTTGGCGAGCCCACCGAGGTTTTTGCCATCGGTGAGCAATTTTCCTATATCTGCAAAATCCAAGCCTTAAAGAATAGCACGCGGATGACGCGGATGCTTCGCAGCGCGGATTTACGCGGATTTTTTTCTGGGATCCGCGAAAATCCGCGCTCCCGAAGGGATCCGCGTCATCCGCGTGCTAATGGCTTGATTTGAATACAAATGCAACATGGATTCCTGAATATCAAACTTGGTCATGTTGGCCGGCTCCGTTATTCAGGGAAGGAAGAGCTTTTACCTTCTGTACGGTGAAGTCAATACCGTTATCGATTTCCTTGTCGGAGAATTTCGTGTAGAACCCGCTGACGCGCTTATCCCGGAGGTAATTCTTGTACCAAGTCTGGCTCATGCAAACGTCCATGGCTTCGTTCTGGTAGATTTCCGAAATGCCATCAATGAAGGCTTCCACCTGGTCGAAGATCGAATCCTTGTCCAGAGGCCCGATATTGACCGAATTGATGGTCGAGGCATCCACACCAGTCTGAAGCAGTTTGATGAGACCATCCATACAAGAGACGACCGGACCGGCCACCCCAGGAGTAGGTGCCTGGTAGACTCCATGACCGTACACGAACATTTCCATGTCGTTTTGAATGGAGGGGATGAGGTTGTTTTCGATCAGGTACCTGACCAACGGATAATCCTTTTTGGTCAGTGAGTTTGAATCGAGAAACCCGAGCCAGCTGGCGGTAATAAAATCCGGCTGAATATCCTGGTCCACTTTGAACTGGAACAGGCGAAGCTCGTTCGGTGTGAAGGCGGCCGAGTTGATCGGGGTCCATCCCTGCTGGAAAGGCTGAACGATGCGGGTCATATTGATCTGGCTGAGTCGATAGATTGTATCGTCTGTTTTCAGGGGGGTGCAGATCTTCGGGGTTTCAATCCCCTGAGTAAGGAGCCGCTTGATGCGGGTGACGTTTTGGCCTGCCTGTTCGTAGTAGGCCCCAAACGCAATAATTAATTCAGAAATGTCCATGGTGAAATGCTGTTTTGGTGGTGAAAAGGTTAGTTGTCTTCCTGCATGTGTGGAAGAGAGTTAAGGTGCAACGGCAGGCTTTGCGGCCATGAAAACACGGATTGCCTGGATCTTGGTCTCGATGGTGGTTGCGGTAGCAATAGTGGCATCAATGGCATCCAGGGAGGCTACAATGTTGGTGCGGTCGGTAACGGCTGCATCACGGTTTACGATTGCGGCATCGCGTTCGGTAACGATTTGCTGGTTGGCTTCCAACGCTTCGTTGATAGCGGCCAGCTGGATTTCATTGAGGTAGACCCCTTCATCGGATGCTTCCAGGGAAGGAACCCCGAGTAATTTGTTGAGGAATGCAAGTTGTTTATTCGTAATCAATTGTTTAGCATTAATCAGATTTGTCTCGTACTCATGAGGCCCTCAATTATGCTCATTGCATTTTGCGAGTCTAAGTTCGTGAGGGGTTCATGGTAAAGATTGAGTTGATAATTTTCTTGATTGAGTTGGTGACGTTCTGCAGGATTCCCGGAACCGGATCCGTGGTATGTTCCGAAGTTCCCGGAATCGGCAACTCGGAATAATTGAGCATGGTGACCATCTTCTGGTTGGAGAGTAAATTCTCCTTGGTGGCCGGTTCCGTGATTTCATCAATGAATCCCCAGGCGAGTGCTTCCTCTGCGTTAAGCCAGGTTTCTTCCTTCATCAGGGTTAAAATCTCGGAAGTGGGTTTTCCGGTTTTACGGGAATACATCTTGGCCAGGACCAGTGTGACTTTTTCGAGCTCCTTTTTTTCTTTCCTGAGGGTGGCAATCAATGCATCGATATCATCCTCGTTCATGTTTCCCCAGGTATCCACCCAGTTCAGTGCTTTATGGATGAGGTAAAATCCATTGGAGTTCATCAGGATCCGTTTAGCACCAAGAGTGATCAAGGTGGCAGCGCTCGCATTAAAGGCAGATAATTGAATGGTTACATTGCCATGCTCGATGAATTGATCATATATCGAGATGGCGTGATCGACATCACCGCCGAGCGATGATACCCGAACGGTGACCGGATCTTTCCCGGCAGCTGCCAGAAAATTCTTAACAAATGATTTGGAGTAACCCCAGTTACCAATAAAACCATCAATATCAAGTTGTAATGTGTTCATGAGTCCTTTATACCAAGTCATAAAAAAAGCCTGAGCCACCAAATTAGTGGTGGCCCAGGCAGATTAAAAGGACAAAAAGGTTCTGAAACCCTTGATTTTAGGCTAGATCAGGTAGTAAGTGCAATGTTGAGGGGTAGAAAAGAAGACTTGCCTGTTACGGTGACGATAATGCCATTGAGATCCGAAATATCGGAGCCTGATGCCACCTTGATAATAACACGTTTAAGGTAATCTTTGCTACCCTTAAGGAAGAACTCGCCATTTTGATCCAGGATAAGAACTGCCCAGAGAAAGCTCGACCCGTCAGCAGTAAGTTGCCTCCTATCCAGTGCATAGTTCATGATTTTGAATGATACCGTGTTTTCATAGTAAGTACCGGCAGGGGCTGGAGTCAAGTGGATCTGAGCATGATTTATCGTCGCTGAACAATATCGATTCTATTTATGTGCGGACCCGCTATTTTTTGTGTTCCGGCCGCGCATGCTCGTCGCCCGGGCCATTTGGACGGGTTTCTTTTTCCAGCTCGAGGTATTTTGGAAATGATGCTTCCGGGATAGGGGTTTGGCAGCCCGGACAGTAGCTAAAAAAAGCCGGATTGTTAAATCCGGCTTTTAAAAAAAAACCACTAAACCTATCGCGCTACGAAAACTTTCTTATAAACGTTGGGAGCATCTTTCAATTGAATAAAGTACGTTCCGGAAACCAGGGAACTTGCATTCCAATCAACCAGGTGCACACCCTTTTCTTGTTTTCCAAGCTGCAATTCATCGACAACCTTACCGGAGATATCGATAATCCGGAATACCACTTAAACATGGGTTGAAACCGATTTTTCATAAATCTTAATATTATTGTTTGATGAGCTTGATTGTTTTTGTAGTGTTTTGACCTTTAACTTTCAGGTAATACATGCCCGCAACCAATGGAGAAAAATTCTGTTGTCCGATATTTGACCCGGCCCAAACTGCCTGTCCGCATGAACTCAGCAGTTCGAAAGTTTCCAGACCAGTGATTCCGCTTACCTGAATATGTGTACTAAAAGGATTTGGATAACCTTTAATATCAGATTGTTCATCCAAAATATCTTCTACCGCAGTGGCATATTTTTCGATAAAATCACCGGGTGTCATATCCCTGCCGGTAAATGCTGCATAATCCAGCGGATACTTATAAACACGGAAAACGGAATTCATGGTTTCAGCGGTACGGGCAGGATCGGCAGGCGGTAAGGATCCCTGCATGAGCGGGCCGGTTTGATCAACCGGGCAAATATATTTCCAAACGATTTGCTTTGCAGCGGTAACCTCCAGAAACAGGCCAATGGTTCCTGAACACAATATCGTATTTCCATTTGGCAGGCGGTAAGCTCCTGATATATTCTCGGAATACAGCGGGTTAGCAGCCGTTCCCTGATAGGTCCAGGTAAAATCTTTTGGTGTAAAAGCAGAGCCGGCAACAACGGAATAGTTACCGTTTGTATCCACCACCGGCGTAAATTCATCCACCGTGGAATAAATGATGTTGCCACCCCTGCCGAGACCATTATTGAAGCAGGTCATATTTCCAGCACCAGGGCGGCCAGGGAGCACCCACTCCACATCGTGCTGTTCAAAATACCTTTGATCCGATTTGGTGCCGGCACCGTAAGCCATTGGGTTTCCCCAGCGATAAATAAGATCTCCGCCTTTGCCCCTTTTACCACCTGTATGTTCCTTTGCTTCAGCGGTTGTGGTGCTATGATCGATGATCCAGACTTCACTGTTTCCCCTAACGCTAACAGCAATCTGATCAAATTCAGGATTATAATCGATGGAGTTCATGTGATTCCAGAATGCCGGCAGATTACGGCCATCGCCATCACAATCCACTAATTCAAGATGAGCTTTGGGATCTCCGTAATTTGCCTTTGTTGCATCAAAATCCTGCACCAGATGGTCCCAGGTATGCCATTCCCAAACAACGGTACCGCCTGATGGATAAGTGGGTTTTATTTCAACGATATAATCAGGAACCATCATTCCCTTTTGCTGAATTTCGGGCTGGAATTTTGCCGGATTAAAGCCAGCAGCCAAACAATCGGCATAGGTCTTTTTTTCGATCACCAGCATAATGATATTCCCGTTTGGCAACCTTTTGATATCATGATGCTGCATATAAGTAGCTGTTGAAAAATCGAGTTCCCAAACCAGATTATCGTTCCAATCATACTCTTCCACCCTACCCCCTTCACCGCCGCCGCTGCTGAGCTGGCCCTTGGTCATACAGGTGCGTAGCAGGTTTCCGTTCTCCAAAAGATAAACCGACTGACCCGGAGGGTATTTACTGGCGGTCCACTGATGAATCAAACGGCCTTCATTATTGATCAGGTAGGTCATGGTGTTCTGCTTGGGCGCAAACAGGGTATAACCTTTATAAACCTGAGCCGTATCATTGACAAATATTCCGATTGTGCGGGTTTGAGTGAACGCCGGAGCCATCAGCATGGAAAATAGCAGTATCTGAAAAACTGCAATAAATCTTTTATTGTTAATTATTAGTATTTTATATAATTGATATTTAAGCACCTGGCCCACCCTTTCCGATTTCCGGGTGAGAAATAATTATAATGAATATCCACAATCATGCACCTACGATAATACTTCGTACCTTGTGGGAAAAGCCGGGTCACAAACGTTGCGTGCCGGTTCCTGCCTTTGATCGAAGTTGTACCCACCCCTGGATCGAAGTGGTACCCACCCCTTCCGGGAGTATCGAAGTTGTACCCACCCCTTCCCCTCCCTAAAATAGGGAGGGGTGGAGCACCTGACAGGCTATTGTATTGAATTGTCCTTAAAGCTCTTGCCGGATTTGTTTTCTGATTTTCTATATAAAAACACTCCTGGCCGGCTACCTGGTAAACGATCAGGTGCTGCCGAAGAAACCTGAATCCGAACAGTTTCATGCATTTAAGGTTTTGCCAAAGTGCCTTTTCAGAAAGTGTTAAACAACATAATCACCATATTATCAACCAATTTGGCAAGTGCTCCACCCCTCCCTATTTTAGGGAGGGGCGGGGGTGGGTACAACTTCGATATTTCTTGTATTTCTTGCGATTGGCAGCATTGGTAAACGAATACGGATAATCATCATAATTATTTAGAATAAATCATTTTTTTACTGATTTTCTGATTATCAGCGGTCAGTACATAAAAATACATACCATTGGGAACTCGTGTGCCATCATCATTGGTTCCATCCCAGGTTAGATTGTAATTTCCGGCTGAACAACTCTGATTCATCAGCGATTTCACCTGTTTACCAGATAAATCAAATACCACCACGCTGACTTTTTTGCTGTTTTCCAGATCAAAACCGATATTGGTGGAAGAGGAAAAAGGATTTGGGTAATTTGAGGCCATAAGATCAGCGGGTTTAAGATATCCGGTTGATGGATCGATGGACGTAATATCGCCCGGAACTAAATACTCAGGATCAAATCCGGTTATGGTTTCCCCTGCCGTAAGATCCTGATTTTTTAGTGCAGGATGATCGGCGGAATAGCGATAGGCCCTGAAAGCAGCGTTATAGGTTGGATAATTATCAGCTTTGATTTTCTTTTTCCCATCGCGGGTTACCGGATTAATATATTCCCAGACAATAGCCGTATCGGCAGGTGATACTTCAAAGAAATGGCCGTCGTTCATGGAACATACAAAGGTGTTCCCATTGGGCAAACGCTGGGTTCCGGAACCGATTGTGCTAAAAAAGGAAGTGTTGTTTTTGCTGGAATATTTCCAGACAATTTGTTTTGAAACGTTCTTTTTTTCCTTCATCAGGTTGCGATCGGGAGAATTAACGATATTATAACCGGCGGTTGGAGGATTAACAAATTTACCGGTGTTGGTACCCGATGAGTTCAGATAGGGATTGATCTCAAAAATATAGGACTGAAGGGTTAGTTCCACCAGGTTCTGTCCATTGTTAAAGACCAGAAAGTTACCTGCTCCCGGCAAACCAGGTTTAATCCATTGTATATTATGTGCACCGCCCATTTGTTTATGACCGGCGGTTGCTTTTTCCCAATTATCGAGAACCGACGGGGGATCGCCCTGATCATATTTTGCCGGATCACCAAACCGGTAGAGGAAATCGCCTTTTGACGAAGCGGCCAGGGTAATGGAACTATCGGGTTTACCAGGGATAAAGGTATTTCCATGGTCGACCACATAAAACTCTCCATGTACGGAATTGATGACAACCAAATCCAGATCCTGGTTGTAATCCATTGAATTACAATGCAGCCAATCGCTTTTCACTGCATTTCCGCGAATATTAAGATCTATTTTTCCCGGATTGTCCTTAACTACTCCATAAGTTGATTTTGCGGGAAGGATATCCTGAACAACATGATTAAAAAACCACCATTCCCAAATCACATTGCCCGACCGGTCAACCTCCACAACGGCATCCATCTGGGCACCGGTATAATTGTTTGCGGGATCGCATCCTGCTTCGAGGCACTGAGCAGAGGTTATATCGCGGTTGGCAATATACATGAAGGTTGAATCGTTCAATTTCGGGTTAAAAATCTTCACAAAATCGTGATGCGGATAATATCCCGACCGGGATTCGGTGTATTGCCAAACGGTATTTCCTTTCCAGTCGAGCTCTTTCCAGGAATTCTGATTACTTGGGTTACCTCCGACAGCATCCAGCAGTGTTCCGTTATCAGTAAACCGGGGGTTGGTGCCGATTTTCCAGGTATTAATCACATGACCCTCCATATCAATCAGATAGGTGCTGCCTGCCGATCCAAAAAGCGTATAGCCGTTATAGGCATTTGCAGCATCCCAATACCGGGTTTCGGTTGGTACAAAAAAGCATTCCTGCGAGTAGGAACCTGCCATCGAAAAAGTGATGAATAATAAAATAAGTGATCTTTTCATGAGTGTTATAAAAAATTATTTGATTAAAATCATTCTATTGATAAAAACCTGATTATCGGTTAAAAGCTTGCAACAATAAATTCCCGGAGGATAACTTCCTGCGTTCCATTGGTAAATATGCGAGCCATTTTCCAGCCATTTATCTAAAATAGATACAACTGATTGTCCAAGTGAATTATAGATAATCAGATTCACTCTTTTTGATTGCTCCAGATCCAGTCGTATTGATACGGTGGATTGAAATGGATTGGGATAATTTTGAAAAAGCAAAATTCCCGATTTATTGCTGACTTCGCCTATATTTATTCCGGTTGAAGAACCGGTAAATTTCCGGGCCACTCTAAACCCAACATGGTACCATGGGTGGTTAGGGTCCTGCGGTCCGCGGTAGTAAGATGGATTCCGGTTGGAAACGCGGGAGTGGCCATCGTTGATTGCTGTGGTAGAGTATCCGTTATACCAGTTGCCACCTCGCATTCCCCGGTAAGCTTTTCCATCGGGCATAATAAATCCGGATGCCGGGCCGGTAGGGTTATTTTTGGGGCCGATACTGTAGTAATTCTGCCCATACCAATCGTTCAGCAATTCCCAAACATTGCCGGCCATATCAAATAACCCAAAAGCATTGGCCCCGTTTGATGTTTGATAGGTGGCAGCACTTCCCGGCCAGTTGAACTCGGTTTTCTGATGCAGCAAACCATTGTAAAACCCAACAGGAGTGGTGTGCGGGTAGGAACTTTCGGCAGCTCCTTCATAAGGATCGCCCGACTGTGGCCAATTGGCTTTTTTGATATCCTGATCATTTCCCCACGGGTAATTATAGTAAGGGTTTATTTGACCGCCCCTACCAGCATACTCCCATTCAGCCTCAGTTGGCAATCGGTAACCGTTTTTAGTAAAATCGCATTCCCAGGTTTTCAGCGTATAGCACTCTTCCAATCCATTTTGCGTGCTCAGCCAATTGCAGAAAGCAGCCGCACCGGGCCACATCACCCCAACCATCGGGTGCTTACCCCTGAAATCGGCTATGGAAAACACTTTCCCGTTATAGCCGATACTGTAATACGATGCAAACTGATTGGTATAACAATAGATATCGGTGCCGCCAACCGGGTAAACCACATTACTCTTTACCTCAATCAACCCTTTTTGCAACGAGGAATTCAGAAAAGCAAGATACTGTTCATTGGTAGTTTCCGTTTTTGAGAGGTAGAATGAATCCACAATTACCGCGTGAATGGGTAGCTCATCGCTTGGGTGAGCAGGATCAACAAACCCAAAATGGTCACCCATTTCATATTCGGCACCAGGGATTATCGCCTCAGTAATTCCAAGATCGGAATTATCGGCACCTCCCCTAACGAGTAAAACATTTTGCTTCAGCGTTTTATCGTTATAAGAAACAATTCCGTAATCAATATTGATATCCCACGCTCTGGCAGCTGTATTTTGTAAAGTATTGGATGACCAATAGTTACCTGATCCCAAATTAGTAAAAAACGATATATTGAACGACGGTCTGGATAAAAGAACATCATTCAACGATTGCAACTCCTTAATATTGGGCAATCTCCAATCCGATTTTCCGGCAAGTGTCAATCCTTTGCTATACGCCAGAGCCTCCTCCCAGGTCATGGTAGTTGCCGACTGGATTTTTTGCCAGATTAGTCCTGTATAATTATCGGTAATGGTTTGATTGCCATTATCA
>CAIXKO010000629.1 GCA_903919925.1 uncultured Bacteroidota bacterium
GGTACCGCCCTTGCCCATAACAGGTACTACCAGAAATCCGGCGACACTGTTTTTTATGGGTTGAATGAAAGCTTTGTTCTGTGCAGGTGTGAAACGGATAGTAGCTGGTTTCAGGTTGGTGATATCGGGAATGTATATCACTGTTGGAGCCTTTAGGGTTTGATTTTCCTCCCAGGTACAGGAAAAAATTCCGGTATCGTAATTGAGAGAATAGCTGATCAGGGAGCCGGCAATAAATTGAGGATAAGGTCGTAACAAACCGTTTTTAAAACCCGGAGATTGAGAGGTACCGGGTCCGTATGCCCAGTAGGTGTTCCCAAAATGTGATTTTTCAAATATTCCGAGAATATGCCTGGCTGGGAGAATACTGCCGGCACTTTCACCAGAAAATCCGCCCCATTCGCCCACCAGAACCGGAACATTCATGCGTTTTGAAGTTTCCAGAATACGTGTGAAAATAAATTCAACCCTTTCATTGCTGGAGTTATCATACTCACGGGTATCTACCAGCAAATCGTATCCGTGTGCAGCGTAGGCCTGCAGCGGATCGGGCAATCCGCTTTTTCCTTTTACCGGTTCTATGGAACTCCTGATACCGGTGTTTCCAAAATAACCGTGCTCCAGAAAAATGATGCGGGTGGAATCTACTGTTCTGATTGCATCGGTGGCACGCTGGTAAAATGATTGCAGTTGAGTTGTTTCAAACTCCCTGTTAACTGGATAAGCTGCATCCATGATCCGCGAATATTTATCGGCTGTGGCAAGCTTTTTCAAAACTTCGAACCTAGATTCCTCGTTGGCCCAAAGCATCATTAATTCCTGCTCTCCGGGAGGTGCCTGACCGGTTTCTTCGACCAGCATTTTTGCATATTCAGTTAATATTGCCGGCATCACCAGGTTGGCATTGGATCCGTTAAACGGCTCGTTCATAACATCATAGCCGATAACATTTTTATAACCTGAAAACCGTTTGGCAATATGTTTCCACAGATTAATATAATGATCCTGGATTCCAACCCCATCGGGAGCCGGTTTATTATCCCAAAAGTTATCAAAAGACCGCTGAACTGCCATGCTCATCAGGTATGCATCGCTCCAGACAGAACCGGTTTGGTGCGGAAGATTTTCATCGAGGGTGGCCCATAAAGGAGCCCCGTCGCTAAATTTCCGGCTAAACAAATCCTGGTGCATATCGAGCATTACATATATATTGTGCATGGCAGCCCAGCTGACTTTCTTTTCTATTTCATCCAGATATTTTTCATCAAACTTTCCCGGTTCCGGCTCTGCTCCATCCCATATAATACCCAACCGCAAGCAATTAACACCCCAGGAATTCATCCGGGCAAATACTTCAGCTGAATCGTGCGAGAGGTAATTTTCAGAAGGATTTTTATTTACATAATTGAATCCACTAAAAATCACCTGACGGCCAAATGAATCAATAAATCTCATTCCTGAAACGGAAATCGGATTCTTGCTCACATCAGCGGCAGCGCCTGATAAATCAGTATTGTTTTGGTTACATGACTGGCAAACCAACAACGAAATAAGAAAAAGGAAAAAATATCTTTTCATTTTAAAGCGATATAATGAAGCGTTCCCACCGACTAAAATGGACATCATGGCAGATAACTTGTCTATAGGTACCCTCCCCCTGGCCGTACTTAAAGACAAGTTATAAAGTAGCCTGGTAGTTACTTTTTAACTACAAAAGTGATATGAATTATATTGGTAGGCAACATAACATGCTCGCTGTCATATCCATAACCACAAAGAAGCATGGCAACTTTCATTTTATCAGAAGTAATTTCCTTAACAATCAGTTTGGCTGTTGTGGGAAAATCAAGAATACCGAAAAAAGCTCCTTCAGAAAAGCTGATCCAATTTTTACCCGTAAACGTTACGTTTCCATGTACCGGCGGCACATCGCTGGTGTTAGGATCGGTAATGGCATCAACCGTAAAATCGGCGGTATTAGCTGTCCAGGTTGCTCCGGTTGGTACCGTATATGCGGCGGCACACATCCCGATATCATACGAAGGATTACCAATGATGGTACCCGTGGCCACTCCGTATACAGCACCTGCAAGAGCGGCCTGACCGGCGCCCAGGTACATTTTATACTTACCATCGTAATAAAAGGTATATTCGTTATCGTACTCGGCACCCAACCCGAACAGGTCCAGTACATTCTCAGCACTTGGCTGAATGATAGGCATTTCGTTCATCACCGGTCCGCCGCCGTCCTGTCCGGGGTTATATTCCCGGCTCATGACCCAGGTTTTACCGTTTACCGCCTTGATACCGCCGGTAAGCAAATCTTTTATTGAGGTAGCGGCAATGCTGATAACCTTGTAGGCAGTGCTTGTCCCGCCCTCGCCGGTAACGATCAGCTTAACGGAATAGTCGCCAAAACTTTCATAAGTATGAACCGGGTTTTTCTCTGCGCTAAGGGCAGTTCCATCACCAAAATCCCATGAATAGGTATCGGCATTTGTTACCTGAGGGTTGAAAGTTACTGTGTACGAAGCAATAGTCGAAAATATCTCCACAGTAGGAGCTGGTGTTTTTTTACAGGAGAACAGTATAGCTGCTGAAACCACTGCTACACTCAGGAATACAAACATTCTTTTTTTCATAACGATTGGGTTGATTAGTAATTAGTTTTTCAGGATTAATTTTCAAAGAATAAAATTAGTTACCGCGCACATCCCACCAAATAGGGGTATCAATTAA
This sequence comes from uncultured Bacteroidota bacterium, assembly GCA_903919925.1. Classification (GTDB taxonomy): domain Bacteria; phylum Bacteroidota; class Bacteroidia; order Bacteroidales; family UBA12481; genus UBA12481. The sequence goes on from CAIXKO010000629.1 coordinate 2,740, forward strand.
ATCAGGGCCTTGCTGGTTTACGGCTTCGGTTACATTAGCCAGATTATTAAGGTATTCGCTCGATGCATATCGGAATCTCTTTGGCAGTATACCCTTTGTCACCCCCAGGGAATAAACTGCTGGGTTAGTTCGCTGCTGGATTACCGGATACCCTGTCCGCCTGATATTGATCCAGGCCTCAGTAAAATTGGGAATAAATGCGATCCACATCTGGGTTGCGATCTGGCGGAATTGATTCTCCTGTGATCCGCTTAATGCAGCTTCTGGCTCACGGGTCAGATAGGTCTGAATGGAATCGGGGATCACCTTCCAAAGCTCCATATTTGTGGTAATGCCTTGCTTAAATAGCTGATTGGCATCGCCGGAGGCCAGGTTAAATAAAACTGCTTCGGCCCGCAGGAACCAGATTTCGGAGGCACACATCAGGTACTGCGATAATGATTTTGAATACAGAACGGGCGTTGGATTGGACAGACTGGTCCAGTCGACCAAACTAAAAGCCTGATCATTAAGGCCATTCAGCACTCCTTTATATTCCCCTTTGCTGTTAGGTGCCACAAATACCGTTAACCGCGGATCGTTGGTCGAGAGGAGCCAGTTGGTAAATTTCTCGCTCATTTTAAAATTCTGATATTTCCGGATATCATACCAGGGATTATACAATTCTCCGTTTTCGCTATCCTGATGCCTGAGTTCAAAATTCTGGTCATTGGTTTCCATCAGCGGCCCGGCCAGGCATTCGGTAATTACTTTTGCGCTCAGGGCAGCATCGGCAAACCTGATTTTCATGGCCATCCGTAACCGGAGTGAATTTGCGAATCTCACCCATTTCGATAAATCATTATTATACACAGGATCGGCACCGGGGTATGCGCTTTGTGGATCGGCAGTTTTCAAAAGGTCAGCAGCAGCTTTCAACCGATCGAGCATATCGCGATAGATCAGCTCCTGCTTATCATATTTGGGATATAAAATTCCACGTGTTCCCCAGGCGCCCTCAAAATAGGGGATATCGCCCCAGCAATCGGTTGCCTGAGCATAGTTCACCATTGCCACGATATTGGCCATTGCATTCCGGACCGGATTCTTTTTCTCCCCCTCTGAAGTCATCAGAACTACCTCATTAATAAACCTTAATGGCCCAACGTAAGTGGTATTGAACATTTCCTTATAAATATCCTGAGTATGGAAATCCTGATAGCTATCGGCTGCCCGGTTTTCAGAATTGGTTACATAGATATGCGCATATTGGCTGGCAAACCGCATGTGAAAAGGGGCTATATAACCGCCACCGCCAAAAGTTTCACGAACGGCAGTGGTAAAAAGATACTCATCTGGCAGTTTTGAAAGAGCCAATGGATTAGTATTCATTTCCTCCATTTGTTTATCGCAGGATACAAATCCCAGAAACAAAACTGATATTATGAATAAGTATTTCATTTTCATTGCGATAAGTTAAAAGTTGACTTTAACATTTAACCCGATGCTTCGGGTGGATGGAATTGCATTATGCTCCATCCCGCCTCCGGTATTTCCGCTGGAGTAACCCGATTCCGGGTCCACATCGTTCATGGCATTGTAGAGGAAAAAGAGGTTTCTACCGAACACGGAAACCTGCACGTCGGTTACCCGGATTTTTGACAGAAGCTTCTTTGGCAGCGAATAGCCGATTGAAGCTTCCCGCATACGGATATTGGTAGCATCGCAAATATTTTCCGTTCCAATCTCTTTTGCCCAAATATTGTAGAAGCGATAAATAGGATCGATCGGAACCGTATTTTGCTGACCGGTGTTTACATTTATTCCGTTTTCAACATATCCTTTTGGCTCCACTCCGGGCAGCGGGGTTGAGTAACCATAAGCAGGATCGTGGGTGGCGTACCATTCTTCGCGACCTTCCAGTGAAGCTAAGGAGGTTCCGAACAAGTTCCGGTAAGCTTTCCCCATCGAGTAAATTTCGCCACCCTTACGGATATCGATGAGGAATGAGAAGTTAAAACTCTTGTAACTGATCATGTTTGACAGGCCGGCGATCCAATCGGGGTTGATATTCCCCATCCTTTTATAATCACCTTTCATCACAAATCCTTTATCGTCGACCATGATATTTCCGAAAGCATCGCGCTTAAAATCGGTTGTAAAAATTTCACCGTACTCAGCACCCGGACGGGCCTGAATGGTTGCAAACCAGGCATCATCCAAAATAATGGATTCGAGGTTATTGGTAAGTTCCACCACTTCCGATTTGTTTTTGGACCACGTACCGGTAATTTTCCAGGTAAAATCATCGGATGATAGCGGTAAAACGTCCAACTGCACCTCGAAACCGGTATTTTTCAGATGTGCGGCGTTCATTCTCATGCTGGAATAGCCGCTGGCCGGGGGCAAGGGAACCTCCATAATCTGGTTTTCCGAATTATTTCGGTAATAGGTAACATCCAGAATGAATAACCCTTTCAGGAAATTCAGGTTTGTTCCGGCTTCCCAGGAGGCAGTTATCTCGGGCTGCAGATTATAGGAAGCCAGCACATTACTGAATCCACC
>CAIXKO010000630.1 GCA_903919925.1 uncultured Bacteroidota bacterium
TAATTAAAGAAAATAATTCAAAACTGAAAAAAAGTGAAAAAGTCAATTAACCTCCCCGTCCGTATTAAGAAATACCTTGCAAGGTACATGGCGCCATTTTTCATTGGGATTTTTATAATTCCGTTAATGTTTAATCGGAGTATGGCGCAAACAACTGTTTCCAGACAAGGAAATTCCGTTGTGCTCCAAAATGCAAAAGTAAAAATCGAGTATGACCTTTCGAAGGGCACTTATTCTGCTTACAGCCGCAAGGATAAAACATCAAACATCGTTGGCGCCACTCTTCAGATTAACGATTATACTTCTGATGCTGAGGGGCTTATTCGTACCTGTAATGACACCGATGTTAATGATGACCTGGGTTCAGGCAGGAAGCTGATCATTACAACTTCGGGGAAAGGGAATCCCGAACTGAAATTGGAAATAAGTATGTATGACGGGAAAAGCTTTATAGTGCTGAATGGCGGGTTAAAGAATACCATTGTTCACGACATCAGCATCAAGACCATCAATCCGGTTTATCAGGCACTTGCATTTGATGGCATCAGTCCGAAAACAGACCTCCGTATGCTCAACGGACCTGGTGGTGCCGGGCATTATGAGGGTACAGGTGCCGATACCCGCCTGGCAGGCAGGGAAACACGCGTATACGCCATCAACAGTATGGAAAGTCCGAACAATATTCTGGCCACATTTATAAACAATGGTAACAGAAAATCAATTGTTTTAGGGGGGCTTACCTATCATGAATTCTCCAAATATGCCATGGTAAAACGTGTGGGAGAAAATAACCTTTCAGCCGAAGTTTTCAGCTGGGATCCTGTCGGGAAGTTAGTGGAAGTGGGCAAAACCTGGTTGTCGGATGAGCGGTATTACCTTGATTTTTGCACCGAAAACCAGTTTGAAACTCTGGAACAATATGGCCTGAGCGTGAAGGCAGCGCAGAAAGTCAACTTAAAGATCCATAACTTTCCAACCGTTTGTGCATGGTATGTAGCCGCTTTCAGCAAAGGCGGAACGAAAGAAGAACCCAACAATAGTGCGGGGACCGTTGCCATGATGGATGCCATAGCTAGTTCGGGATTCTTGCGTTACAGTAAGGCGGCTGTGCGGCTGGTGCCGGATGACTATGGTGAAAACAATGAACAGGGCTGGTGGAACGATGAATACTGGCAAAAATACGGTCACTATGTAAAACCATACGAAACAACCAAAAAGTGGGGGCAGGCAATTATCGACCGGGGCGGAATACCGCTTACCTATAGTCAGACCGGTTCAACATCCCGCGATTTTATTGCGGCTTATCCGCAGTGGTACCTGTTCAATGATACCCGTTTGCTCTTTGATAAGGATGGCGGTATGAGTTATAAAACAACTTTGGATTATTCCGACCCCGGTCTGCAGGAGCACCTGAAAGAAGTGTATCAAAACCTCAAAGAAGGCGGAATCGAGGGGCTGATGTTCGACTACCCGGAAGGTGCATTTCAGCCAAACGGTGGTTTTGATGATAAATATGCCACGGCAGCGTCGGTATATCGAACCATATTTGAAATACCCAAAAAGGTGCTTGGACCGGATTCATACATCGATGAGCGGAATATCTGGGGACAGCCCTATGGCCGCGGATGCTTTATGGATCTTACGGCCGGTGTGGTTGATAACCAGAGGGTGTGGGGCGATAATGATATTGTCACCCCCGAAATGGTGTCGCGCTGCGGGCACCGGTGGTATAAAAACAGGGTTATATACTGCTACGATATGGATGCCAAAAACCTTTTCAAGCCCAAAAACAGGGATGGTGTGAGGCAATTGCTGACTATGGTATATGTTGCGGCCCCTCGTTTGGTACTGGCTAATAGTTTCAGCAAGATGACCCCTGAAATGATTCATGACCTATCCAGGATTTATCCGATTCACTCAACTCCCAAAAGTGCACGTCCGCTGGATGCCTTCACGCGGAATGATGGAATCCCCCGGGTATATGACTTCGAAATAGACAATACCTGGCATCAGCTGACCTTCTATAATCCTGATTCTGAATCGGAAAACCTCATAGAAGTTGAGCTTGGCACAAGCAGTACGTTTGGAGGCATGGGGCTGAATCCCTCAAAAAGTTATTATGTTTATGATTTCTGGAACGATGCATTTGTCGGAAAATTCGCAGGCAACGGTAAATTGCAACAGACCTTGCGCAAGGGCGAAGCCCGAATGATGTCGGTACACGAGGTGGAGAAAAATCCGCAGGTGATTTCCACCAACCGGCACGTTATGCAGGGTTACACCGACGTTTCCAACGTAAAATGGGATGCAGCGGGCAAGGTGCTGACAGGAACCTCCAAAGCTGTTGGTGGTGAGACTTACAAACTGGTTATTGCAACCAATGGCTACAAGGCGGTTTCCTGCAAAGTTGCTGATGCAAAAGTAAAATTGATCAAGGGAGATGATGCAAATTTTATTGTTCTTGCTATCGACAAGCCGAAAAACGGAACCATTGAATGGAGGATCGTGTTTTAAGGAATAAGAACTCCTGTCTTATATAAAATGCAGTCATGAAAAATCTATTGATTCTAGCATTATTAGTGATAAACATCACTACACATGCAAAAGATGTTACAGCAGATCGCAGATCGCTTATTGCCAATATTGAGACTCCAGGGTTGGGAAAAGAGATCGTATCAACTTTGCCGGATAACATCCTGTTAAAGGATTGGCTGATAAACAACATTGAATCACCTTGTAAGCTATTTGTCGAAAAGTCGAAAGATGGATTGACCTCAATGCTTCAACTGAACAACGGGTTGATAAGCCGCACCTTTTTTGTCTCTGAAAATATAGCCTGCGTGAGCTTTAAAAACCTGTCGAACGATACAGAATATATCCGTGCAGTGAAACCCGAAATTCGTATCATGATGGATAGCACCTGGTACGAGGTTGGCGGATTAATGGGTCAACCTGAATACTCCTATTTATTGGATAGCTGGTATTCGCAACTCACTTCAAATCCACAGGCATTTGTTCTGGATAAAATTGAAACCGGAATGCCTGTCGAACGCTACCCGTGGAAACAAAAATACAATGCACTGGCCACCGACTGGCCAACAAAAGGGCTTCGTGTAACCATGACATACAAAGCGGCGGAAGCCATGACTGCTCTGAAAGATTTGGAAGTGAAAGTCAATTACGAAATCTATCAGGGGATTCCGGTGATGATGAAATCCTTCGAAATAGTGATTCATGGAGATAAACAACCTGTACTGAATAAAATGGAATGTGAGGTTCTGGCGGTCAACCAGGACCAGCTAAAGCGGATGCATGTGGAGAGCGATTTTTCGTTTGCACTGGTCAATGCTGATCCCTCGGGTAGCGCTCTCATTCATTATGCCGGGGTTCCGAAAGACTATCATGCCGGGAGATCCACCACTCACTGGGAAGTTGATCCCGATTACAATACCTGGGCAACGCAAAATCAGGCGGAAGATAATTTCATGCAATTTCAACACCGATGCATGTTGTTAAGCACATTGCCCATAGGACCCAATGTTGTCCTCAGCAAGAAAGAGACGTTCAACTCTTTTAAAACATTTGAGCTGCTTCAGGACAGTGATGACAAGGAGCGGCGGTCATTGGGCATACGGCGAATGTATAAAAAAATAGCCCCTCAGGTAACAGAAAAACTTCTTGCAGCTGGCATCAAATCATTGGATGAAAAAGAGATAAAAGGTCTTCTTGACCAAATGGGGGAATTGGGACTGCAGCATTTGGTAATCAATCCATGGCCCGGCATCGATCACGATAATTTAGAGGAGAAGTATGTGAATTACTGGAAAAACATTGCTGATTACGCAAAAGAGCGCGGTATTATCATGGATGGTTATGAGTTGTTGATTGCTTCGCGTGGAAGAGGGGCAACAGTAGATTGCATTGACCCCGAAACAGGAAAACCAGGCAGTTTATTTGGACAAAGCGTATGTATTGCGAGTGATTGGAGCGATAGATATTTTAAAAAATCATGGGAATTTTATGATAAGACGGGGTTTATGAATTACGGAGGTGATGGCCCCTATCATGGCGATGTTTGTGCATCAACCGTTCATAAGTATCATCGGGGATTGGCAGACTCGCAATGGGAACAATGGAAGATCATGAACCAGCAGCTGCATGAAGCTCAGGGAAGAGGGATGTATGTCAGCTTCCCGGATTGGTATTTCCTGAATGGCAGTTGTGCAACCGGAATGGGCTATCGTGAAGCGAGTGCTAATCTTACACCCAAACAGCAGATGTTGTTGGGACGACAATACATTTATGACGGAACCTGGTTCAAATTGCCAACCATGGGCGGAATAAGCTTACAATTAACCGGGTTTTATACAAATGATCCGCGAGTTGGGCTGGAGCCTTTAAATGAAAATATAAAACGTTACGAACAGACATTAATTCAGTATTTAGCAAGCGGAGCAAGTTTTAATTTTCTTGGAAAACGATTGTATGATACTCCCGAAACCAAAGCTATGGTTGTCAAATGGCTCAATTGGGCCAAAGAATACAGAGACATCCTGACCTCGGAAATCATTCATATCAGCCGCCCCACAGGGCGTGATCTGGATTGCATTATGCACGTCAGTCCATTTATTAAACATAAAGGAATCGCTATAGTATTTAATCCAACGGACAGAGATATTGAAAAACAGATAGAAATTCCGTTATACTATACCGGCTTGAACAAAAAGGCTAATGTTACGGACGAGAATAAAAGAACTAAATCATATAAATTGAATGAAAACAGAGAACTGATGCTGCCCGTAAAAGTAAAAGCGCAGGGGATAGCATGGTTTGTAATAGAATGAATAAATGAAGCCACCCCCCACCAAAGAGTAGCTTTGAGAGGGCAAGGTAAAATCAATTGGAAACAATTAAATTATTATTAACAAAATTATGAAACGCCTGCATTTAATTTTATTGATCTGTTTGTGCCTGAGCAATAGCCTGTTTGCACAAAGTCATTTTCGGAAAAATCTACAATCCGGAATACACCAGACCATCGTGGTTTATGGTACCAGTTTATCCGCGAATCCAAACGGATGGCCTGCCATGCTTGAGAAGGAGATCGACAAGCGTTACCCGTCATTGATAAAGGTGGAAAATATGGCAGCGGGTGCCATGTGGTCCACCTGGGGTGTGCAAAATCTGGACGAAAGGGTGTTATCAAAAAAACCTGATTTGGTACTGATTGAATTTGCTATTAATGATGCTTATTTGCCCTATAAAACATCAAAGAAGGTATGCCAGATTAATCTTGAATACATGATTGACCGGATTCTGGAGCAAAATCCAAAGTGTGATGTGGTGATACAAATAATGAATATGCCAACTGGAATACATTTCCATGAACATCGCCCGGATTTTGCGAGCTATAATGAGGTTTACCGCAATGTGGCAAAAAGCAGAAACCTTCTTTTGATTGATCACACCATTTACTGGAAACCAATTTTGGAAAAAGGTTTGCCGGAATATCTGAAACTCGTACCTGATGGGATACATCCTGAAGAATTAGCCTGGAGGACGTTGGTGACACCCTGTATTCTCAAGAGCCTGCAAATTGAATGATTTTAAAATTATTTTGATATGAAACATATTCTAACTTTTCTGGTAACCCTATCCTTACTGCATTTCACATCAAATGCTCAGGATCTGGCCACTGATAACATAATGATAAAAAAAGGCGACGTTGAGACAGCAAGACGCATACGTCGCGCAGAACTTAACGATGCAATACGCCCGGCCTGGCATCTGACGATTGCCGAAGGAAACGGGATGCCCTTTGACCCAAACGGGGCAATTTTCAAAGATGGGGTCTATCATCTTTGGTACCTGTACCAAGCCGAAGAAGGCCACCACTGGCAACACCTATCAAGCATTGATTTATTCCATTGGCGCTGGCATTCAAATGACTTAAAGCATAACGAAGGAGAACCTGACAAAGGAATCTTCAGCGGCAATGCGTTTTTAGCGAAAGATGGGAAGGTTGTAATTGCCTACCATGGACTCGAAACAGGTGGTAATTGTGTTGCTTACAGCAGTGATGCAAATTTAAATATCTGGACTAAGCCAAAATCAAATCCTATTGCAAATCCAGGCTGGGACCCGCACATGTGGTTTGAAGGTGATACTTACTATCAGATATCAGGAGGCAATCCACCTGTTTTGTATACCGGCGAAGCCTACGATCAGCCGATGAAAAAAATCGGGGATTTTCTGGTACACAACATGCCCGATGTCGACAACTTTGAAGACATATCTTGTCCTGATTTTTTTAAACTGGATGATAAATGGGTGCTGGTATGTATCAGTCACGCGCGTGGTGCCCGCTACTATATTGGCGATTGGGATGGAAAACAATTTGAGCCTGAATCGCATTTTCGTATGAACTGGCCAGGGGGAACATTCTTTGCCCCCGAAACATTACTGGATGATAAAGGCAGGCGTATCCTGTGGGCATGGGTATTGGATAAAAAATCGGGCGTATCGAGCGGAACTATGTCGATGCCAAGAGTACTTACTTTGGCAAAAGACAAGCTATCGTTGAATATTGAACCGCCTGAAGAAATTGAGCGGCTCAGATATAATGGAATGCAAGAAAAGCCTTTTAACATTGCAGCAGGCCAATCAATCACCTTAAGCAATATTGCAGGAAACAGTCTCGAAATGGATATTATTATTGATCCGGGAGCAGCAAAACGATTTGGGGTAAAAGTATTTTGCTCCAAAGATGGCCGTGAGCAAACACCCGTTATTATTGATAAAGTGAAAAATACCCTGCAAATTGACATGCGTCCCTCAAGTTTGGCAAAACCGGACTATCGTGAATTTGTCATGCGCGACCCCAATCCCGTGGTGGAAACAGAAGAGGCTCCTTTTACTCTAATGCCTAAAGAAAAGGTGCATCTTAGAATTTTCCTGGATAAATCTGTTTTGGAAGTTTTTGCCAATGGTCGTCAGTGTATCACTCAGGTAATTTACCCGACACTTGCGGATGCCGTGAATGTGCAGATTTTTACGGAGGATGCCCCAATCAAGATGGAACAGGCAAAAGGATGGAAACTGTTTCCTGCCATGCAGTGGTAAAACAGGTAGTGATGCAAAGCGCTGCAATCAAATGATGTACAGGTTCTAAATCTATTTTAAAGGGAATAAACCGATTCTGATTCCTAACTTATTATGAAACAAATAATGCTTTTGGCCATTTTATCCATTTCTGCTAGCCTGGCCTGTTCACAGAGCCGGCTGCCTGAGCTTGCTGATGACCTGTTATACGAAAAATCATCAATAGACATTCGGTATGGCGATAAAACCGTTAAAATGAAAAGTGCATCAACCCGTTTTGATTATCAGAGATTAACGCGGAATACACGGTATGCAAGTGAGTTTATGCCGGCTTTAACGATGAATGTAGTGTCATCAGTTCGTTACCTTTCCAATAAAGAAATTCTTGAGCATCAGATAGAACTGTCATCTTCAAAAAAATTAAGTGAAGACCTGACGGTTTTATTCCCAGTCGGGAATTTGGGGGATTTTGACCGTGTATTAATGCCCTTAAAAAACGGGACCGTTTACAGGGGAAAAAACAACGGAAACTCCCGGATTGCAAGTTACAGATGTTCCGGAAAACAAGACAAATTTGAGCGGGATCTTGCTATCCCCATGCTGATATGCTTTGATAGCAAGGATAAAAGTGTGGCGGTACTGACGGACCCGTATTTCTCGAGTTTTTATGAAAAGGGATTCCTATCCTGGTGCTATCCCAAAGAAGTGGGACTCGAAGATCCGATTGAAAAACGCACCATTCTTGAAATAGCGGATGTTGGTAATATCGATGAAGGAATGGATTTGTATTATCAGACTGTTCTGAAAGACGTTCCACCCGGTCCGGAATGGGTAAAAGATATAGCGATGATCAGTTATGACTATATGAGCGATAATGGCAGGGGATGGTATAATGACATTGATACGCTTGCTAAAATAACCGATCCTGAAGACCGGCACAAAATAGCTCTTTGTTTACACGGTTGGTATGATATTATTGGCAGGTACTGTTTCGATGAAAAAACGGGAAAACTGGATGAGAAATGGACAAACAGGATAAGGGGAATTGAACTAAGCATTTCGGATTTGCATCATAGAATATCCTATGCCAAAGATAAAGGATTTAAGGTTTTAATGTATTTTGCCGATGGCGTACTCTCCAGTAAAGGTTTGCCCGGATTCATCGAATCTGAATCCATGGGCAGTGATGGCTGGAATGGTCCCGATGTTTTAGGAGGCCCCTACCACAGAAATATCGCTTACCCCCGGCATTATGATTTTTTCAGGAACTATGCAAAGGCTTTGTTTGCGGAGTTTGCCCGGGAGGTCGATGGATTTGTTTGGGATGAAACCTTTTACATAATAGCGGGCAACTCGGGAACCAAAGATAAACCGGGTTATTTAAACCGCACACAAATGCGCCTGATTAAAGAGATTGCAGGAATTTTGCATACAACAGCTGCAAATAAGGCGTTTTTTACGTCTGATGCCATTGCGGAGGAAGGGCATCCGCAAAACATCGTGCCACCTTATGCATTAATGTCGGATGGTACCTATCAGGATTCTCACTGTAAGCCCGGATTCTGGTCGTTTGGCATATTTCCAAATTACAGGAATAATATCTGGTCGTGCAATTGGGGGGCTTTATCCGGGTTCAAATATACCGTCTTTGGAGTGGAGGCATACAATACTCCTGTTGTTTTTACCAATGGTTGGGGTGACGACAGGGGGTTTTCGGAAATGTCCTTAAAAGAGCGGGAAGACTTCATGAAATTGTTTGATTACCGGAAGCAATTTCGAACTAAATTGAAATATTTTGAGGCATTGCCTCCTTATTTTGATTACAAATAGGCCCTCCTTCCCTGAGGTTCACTTTGGAGGAATTAAAGTGAATATTTTTGGCTGAGAAGATTAAGCTTTAAAGTTCGACTAAAATGAAAAAGCAAGTTTTAGCTATCCTGGTATTTTCAATTTCCCTGATTCTTTCCGTATCCGCGCAGCCCGCGCAAAGCACGCTGACAGTTAAGTCTCCAAAGGCTGAGTTTGCGGGACCATCGGATCCAAAAAGCGGCTTCATGGTCAGTTTTACGGTTGACTTGAAAAAGTTTGATGGTGCAAAGAACATTCTGGAAATACCGGATGTGCTTACCGTCAGCCTTCGCCGGCACGATCCGCTCAACCGGGAACGTCAGAATTATCCGGCGTTTAAAATGCCCGATGGGACGGTGCCAGTCCTGGAAGCGAATATTGTGCTCCATTCAGCAGAGCATCCCGATTGGAAGAATATTACTATCGGCATTCCCTTAGCCATGCTCAGGAAGCCGGATGGGAAACACGAA
>CAIXKO010000631.1 GCA_903919925.1 uncultured Bacteroidota bacterium
CTGCCCCTACATTGTGACTGGAATAAACCCCTTAGGTTGCCAGCCATGCCCCTACCCTCTCCAGGGCCTGGTCCGCTGCACTTTTGCCAGTGAGTCGAGCACGATATTGCAGTCCTCCACCACCTGAAAATCATACATGCCCACGCAAACAAAGTCGGCACCATTATTAAATCCGTAAGGAATGCCCTCCAAAGGATGTATTGCGCCTGCTGCCAGGAGTTTAAATCCGATCCATGGTTCTTCGAGCCCGTTCATGAAACGGATAGTTTCCTCGGGGGTAAAATCGAACATATTATCCCTGAAATCCTTATCGATAGTGGTTTGGCGCTCCAGATCAACCTTTGCCGACCAATAATTGTGGTGATGCATGGTTTTTACCCAGAAATCGGGTTTTATCCCATGTTCCACGCATCCTTTAACGGTTTCAATGCGGTGGGCACCAATCCCGGCAGGTTTTCCATAAGAACGGATCAGTTCGAGATTCTTAGCGATCTCATCGAATTTCCCATCGTTGGTTGTGCGGTCGGCCACTCCTCCATGGAAATAGATGGCAGAGGCACCGCCCTCGAGTGATTTTTCAATGGACTCCTTTGAATTTCCGCCATCGGAAATAAACTGCATTTTACCACCCGTTTCATGCCAGTATTTATTGATGATCCGGCAAAGCAGCGGATTGGTTATCAGTGCGTTGATACCGCATTTTTCAGCCAGCTGCATGGTCATCATCACCCGTTCATCGGAATGATAGGTTTTCACCAGCTTATCGGTATAAATCAGATCGCGCGCATGCGACCAGCCACCGATGAGGTTTCCGCCCATGATGAGGCGGCTTACCTCGAGGTTACCGATCTTACCCTTAGGTATTTGCCCCTTAAGATCGCCTAGTGATGAAAACGTAAAAGTTTTCAAGGTTGCGCCAGAAAGTGCATCCGTTTTATCCAGTAAGAACTTGTTCTCAAAGCTTTCCCACTTCTTCTTTTTATAAGCTGCATAAGCAAAAGCGCCCAAAAACGGCACTGAAATCAGATCGCGTAAAATCTCGCGGCGATTCAGATAAGCTCCTTCCGGTTTTTCAGCGGGTATTGGAGCATGAGGTTTCTCGTCCCTCCATCGGCGGATCAGCCTATCGATTCCAAAGAAAAAGTGTGGTGGAAGGGAAGCAAAAACCAGCAGCATAACCAGTTCAATCAACGTTTTATTTACCCAGATGTAATTGCCCTCCGTGATGGCTCCAAACGTGTGCCCTGGTATTGGCGGATAGGCAGCAAAGTAAAATGTCAGCAGCAGTGCACCGGCGATTGATGACCATCGGACCAGCAACCCGATAAATAGTGAAAAGCCAATGAGAATGAGGCCCCAGGTGTTTAAAAAATCGACGGTGTTAATCATTGCCGGAGAATCGGCCATCCGGTGAAAGATGCCCGAAAATATCCAGTTTGAGCCCATGAGGTACATTTTGGCACTCCATCCGGGGGCCATCAGTTTAACTATTCCTTCATAAAGGAAATGCCATCCAACCAGGATGCGCAAACCGGTTAACAGATAAGATGAATACTTTTTCATTTTTGTTTTTCTGATGACCAAAGTTAATTGTTTCATCAATAATTTTCTGAAAATGAAAACCTCTGGAACAATTTCCTGACTTACCTGATCCACCTTACCCCCGACCCCCATAGTTGTTAACTTAAGGAATATTTCAGGTATACCGATGCTTTGAATTTAGCGATTCATTGGCCAATTCTGTCAGCATCAATAATCGTACCCACCCCAGCCCTCCCTGAAAAAGGGAGGGAGTCTGCTTCGTTGTTACCTCTCAGCACAACCCGGCAAAAGCACAATTTCTCTCCCGGTTTCAAAGATGGGAATAGAGATTAAGACAAAATAAAAAAGCAATCATTTTCAATGATCTGATAAATAACAGGATGCCGACGAACCTACCTTCATCACGACAATTATTGCATGTATAACTGTTTATATGGCATTCCTTTTTAGTTGAGTAGTAAGGAAGCGCCAAGGCTGACTCCCTCCCTTTTTCAGGGAGGGCCGGGGTGGGTACAGCTCAGATTCCGGAAGCCCTTAGGTTGATGGCTATGGGGGGCAGAGGTGTGATGGATCGGGAAATAGCCTTTTCTGATGAATAATGAAACTCGCCTATCAGAACAGCAGCGAAGCAATCCCCAGCGTAATCCCCACATTGATTAGCTGTGCCAGCAGGAAAGCGTACAGTACTTTGCGGTTATCGGGATTGAAAATATCGCGGAAGCGGGTCTCCAAACCGATGCAAACAAAGGCAATGCTGAACCAGATGCTCTGGTAACCTTTCAGCGATTCGCCAACCTGTTTCACTGTGCCGGCAGGAAGCAGAAAGGAGAAAAGCAGGGAAGCGGCAACAAATCCGATCACAAATTTGGGGAAACGATCCCAGATGAGCCCGACCGAGGGCTTTTCCGCTGTATCGCCCTTACGTTTCCAGGTCCAGTAGATGGAAATCAGGAAGGCTGCCAGTCCGAGCAGCACATTCTGGGCCGATTTTATAATTACGGCATATTTCTGGGCCGTTTCGCCCACAATAGTTCCGGTAGCCACCACAGCGCCGGTGGTATCGATGGTTCCGCCGATCCACGCACCGGCAACCTCCTGGCTGAGACCCATCCAGTTAGCGAGATATGGCATCAGAATCATCATGGGAATGGCCACTATAAGCACCAGCGATATAATATAGGAGAGTTTTTTGCTATCGCCCTTGATTGCTCCGCAGGTGGCGATGGCAGCTGAAACCCCGCAAATGGAAACTGCCGAAGCGAGCATTATCGACATTTCGGAATCCACCTTTAGCCGTTTGGCGATCCAGAAGGCAGCATACCAAACGGAGATCACCACCACTAAAGCCTGGACCAATCCTAGCGCACCCGCTTTCATGATACTGTTGAACAGCACGGTGGTACCCAGCAGCACCAGTCCGATCTTGATGTAAAATTCGCTTTGGATGGCCTGCCGGAACCAGTCGGGGAGCTTGGCAGTATTGCCGATAACCAGCCCGATCAGAACGGAAAAAAATACCGTTTCCAGGTTCAGTGCCTTTACCGAGGAGTGAGTGGATATTACCTGGGCAACCATCGACAGGCCCACAATCAGCACAAAAGAAACCAGGAACCGGGAAGCAGGTTTTCCTGCTATTTTGAGCCCTGCCCAGGCTAGCAGGGCAAAAATCCCATACGTATAGGCCAGACGCAGCAGATTAGGACCTGAAACGAATCCGGCCAAAAGCCCAAATTCGGACCACTTTTCCTTTGCCCCAAAAAACAGCGGTAGTTTAGGAACCGAATCATGGATTATCAAGGTTAATATGATCAATATAAATGCGGCGAAAACCGCCATCCAATCATCATTTGCAAGCGCTTTGAGCCAGGCGGGGGATGTAGTTTGGTTGTTATTTTTCATAGTTGTTATTTCACAATTGACTGCAATTCTCTCACTGATACCGGCATCGAAATAATTTCTTTTGTTTTCGAGTCCAGTAAAACCATGACCGGTGTGGCGAGAATGTAGTAATCGTTAGCCACTTTGCTTTGGACTCCTCCTATAGCATTTACATGCAGCCAACCAGGCAGGTCCTTTATTTTCTGATCCCAGATCTTTACTATCGGCTCTGAATCATTCAGGCCCACGGCGGCAACGGATATCCGCTGCTTGTTGGCTGCCTGTTGCTGCCACGGATAGAGGTCCGCAACGGTTTCGATGCAATGACTGCAATCGGCCGACCAAAAGAACAATAGAATATATTGGGTTGGCGGATTCCAGGATTTCAGGTCAAACTTCCTTCCTGTGGCATCGTTCAACTGTATATCCGGAGCCTTTATTCCGGGAATCAGCGATTCCATTCCTTTCAGCCTGCGCCCGATTTCCTGACGCTTGGAGGTGAGGCAAAGCGGATCGTTCAGATAGGGTTCCAGAACTTTCATGCCGGCGGGGATATTGTTGGCTTCAAAGCCTTTGTAGAAATAATCAACCATCCATCCGTACACAATAGAGGAACCAGTCTTGCTTTTTTCGATAGCAGAACGTGCAACGCCTGAGATGATTGAATCGCGCAAAACCACTGAAATCGCAGATTTCATGTTCAGGTTAACATAAGTATCCATCCATTCGGTTAATTGCGAAGTCCGGATCAGGTTTGGATTACTAAAATCCATTTCATCAAAATAATGGCTGATCAAACTCCGCTCCCGGTCACGCTCACTGCCTTTCCACGAAATTTCCGGCACCTTGCTAAATCGATATATATTGCTGGCAAACAAGGCACTATCGCGGATAGTTTGCGTGTTCAGCCACTGATTATAATCCCTTCTCCTGATTTCATATTCCCCGATTCCCTGATTATAGAAATTGGATTCCGGCTGATCGTAATTCAGCAGAAAGGCCTGCAGTACACCCAGGTTCTTCATCTTCCTGCTATTCTCTTCTGAAAAAAGTGCAAAAGCGCTATTCTCCTTCTCGCCCTTTTGAAACCAGGTACTGTCCGGATTATTGGCATATTTGGGGTTTGACCATAATTCCAGGTTTTGCTTGCTCATCAGTATATTTTTCTCCGATGGATAGGGAGTGCTTTCCTGCTTTTCCTTATAATCGAAACGCAATACAAACTGACCGGGCAAATACTCAGCCGGAACGACAAGCCTGGCAGTTTTTCCGTTTTTAACGCCTGCAACTTCGAGAATTGGTTTCAGCGCCTTGGGTCCGGTTAAGGGTAAAAGGCTGATTTTGCATTCGTAAACGCCGCGCAGATGAACCGTTATACCGAGATCCTGATTTTGCGGAGATGCGCAAAAGGCAGTTAAAACCAGCAGGAGGCCGGTTAGAAGAAGAGGTTTTTTATTCAGAATATTCATATCGGATATTACTTTTACCAAACGATTGGCAAGTTAAACAAATCAATCCCCGATGCAAAAAGTACGATCTTTAACGCAAAAAATGAACAACCAGGATCTTTACAACAAAACAGTGTTCTATCTGAATACGCTCTGTGCGGATATCCCCGAGAGGTGTGTTGGAAGTGAGGGAAACCGGGCAGCAACCGCCTTTTTTAAAGATACCCTTACCGGATTGGGCTGGGCAACGGAAACTCCGGAGTTTAATGCCATCGACTGGATCGACGGAGGTGCGACACTCATGGCCGGAGGTCAGAAATTCAAAGTATTGGTGAGTCCGTATTCATTGGGATGCAACGAAAGTGCCAGGTTGGCGGTTGCGCGCAACCTGGCTGAACTGAAACACGGTGATTTCCGGGATAAAATTTTGCTGCTAACCGGAGATATTGCCAAAGAACAATTAATGCCCAAGGGCTTTGTGTTCTATAATCCCGAGGAACATCAGGAGATCATTGCCCTGTTGGAATCCACCGGGGTTAAGGCAATTATCAGTGCCACCGGCCGGGATGCCGCATTGGCCGGAGGTGTTTACCCGTTCCCGCTGATTGAAGATGGCGATTTCGATATTCCATCGGTTTACATGACTGAAGAGGAAGGCCAGTTGCTTTTGCCGTACATTGGAAAAGAAGTACACCTGCAATCGATATCAGAAAGAGTACCCGGATCCGGATGCAATGTCATTGGCACCAAGGGCTGCAACAGGGCAAACCGGGTTGTGGTTACTGCCCACATCGATGCAAAAAAGGGTACTCCCGGTGCCATTGACAACGCTTCGGGTATTGCTGTATTGCTGGTTCTGGCCGAGCTGTTGAAAGGGTACACCGGTCCCTGGCAAATTGAACTGGTGGCACTCAACGGTGAGGATTATTTTGCCGTGCCGGGTCAGATGAATTACGTTATGGCGAATCAAGGTAAATTCGAAAGTATCCTGTTGAATATAAATATCGACGGTGCAGGATATTTTGAAGGGAAATCAGCATTCTCATTCTATGATCTGCCTGAAGCCATCCATGCCCGGGTGTTGGAAACTCTGGCTAAATATCCAGGCATCAAAGAAGGAATTCAATGGCCCCAGGGCGATCATAGTATATTCATTCAGTACGGCAGGCCAGCCATTGCCGTATCTTCGGATTGGTTTACGGAAAATATTAATAATCAGGACATAACACATACTCCGAAAGATAATCTGAACATCATTGACTATAATCGGATAGTTGAAATTGCAGAAGCACTCCATGATTTAACAAGCAATTTTTAGATTGCCCTTTTATGAACAAAACGATACAAATACACGAAAAAAACGGAATCGCAATCGCCGAAGTGCTTTCCGATGAGATACTGATACTGAAAACCAGCGATGGGTTGGATCTGATGGGGGATTTATACTTTCAGGGATATGGCAGTATGATTCTCCATGAAAAAAATATCACCCCGGAATTCTTTGATTTGAAAAACGGTATGGCCGGGGAAATACTGCAGAAATTTTCCAACTACCGTGTGCGGCTGTCCATTGTCGGCGACTTTTCAGCATACACCCACAAAAGCATCCGGGATTTCATTTATGAAAGCAACAAACTTGGGCACGTCACTTTTGTAGGTTCAGTGGAAGAAGCTACAGATATTTTGGCTACCTTAGTTTCTTAATCTGACGCAATGAGAAGAATATCAGTATTCTGCGGCTCCAGTTCCGGTAATGGAGCCATCTATCTGGAGCAGGCACGATTGCTGGGGCAAACTTTGGCACAGCAAAATATTGAACTGGTTTACGGCGGTGCACGTGTTGGATTGATGGGAGCCGTAGCCGATGGTGCATTAGCTGCCGGCGGTAAGGTGATTGGGGTACTTCCGGGATTTCTGCTATCGAAAGAGATTGCACATGAGGGACTTACGGAACTCATTCTGGTTGATAGCATGCATGAGCGAAAAATGCGCATGAATGAACTTTGCGACGGGGTGATCGCCATGCCCGGGGGTTTTGGTACGCTGGAGGAATTTTTCGAGATGCTCACCTGGGCGCAGCTTGGGCTTCATAAGAAACCGATGGCCATTTTGAATACCGCTGGATTTTATGATGACCTGAGCGTGCTTATCGAAAAAATGGTTACCCAGGGATTTCTCAAGGAGGCCAACCGGCAAATGCTCCTGATCAGCACTAATATTGATGATCTGCTGAATCAGATGAAAAATTACGTGGCACCATCCGTTGGAAAATGGATCACAAAAGAATCGGTATAAAACATTTCCGCAACTCGTTTGTAAAATAGGGACACAAGTAGCTATAAACTACTGAAACCCTATATTATGACTGATTCCGATAAAAAGATCCGCGTAGCTGTATTAGGTGGCGGAGTTGCGGCCATGACTGCTGCTTATGAATTAACTCACCCCAATCAGAATGGGCGGTATGAGGTGACTGTTTATCAGATGGGGTGGCGCCTGGGTGGTAAGGGTGCCAGCGGCAGGAACCCTGATTTTAGTAATCGGATTGAGGAGCATGGGCTGCATATCTGGATGGGGTGTTATGAGAATGCTTTTCAGGTGATGCGCGATGTATATGATGAACTCGACCGGGATAAGAAAAAGCCATTAGCCACTGTAGAAGATGCTTTTAAACCACACAGCACGGTGGTTTTGAATCAATATTTTAAAGGTGAATGGATTCCCTGGATTTTTGAGCCACCTGAAAACCGGGACTTTCCCGGTGATTTAAAGCATACCCCCGGCATGTGGGATTATCTGCTGAAACTGATTGAGTGGATTCCCAAGGTGCTCCATTCCTTAAACAAAACGGAATTGAGTGAGGCTGTTGCGGGTCACGGCCATCTGCATCTGGCACGTGAGCTGATGAAAACATTGGGTGCCACTCCCCATTCGGCATCAGCGGTTCATGAGCGGATCGATCATTTGTTTCATGAATTCAAAAGTTTTATTCACGATAAAATAAAAGGGTTGATTGATGACGATCTGGATTTGCTCAGAGCCTGGATATTAATTGATTTTGGGTTAACCAATATCAGGGGAATTTTTCAGGATCATTTGTTCAGCAAAGGGTTTGACTCGATCAATGACCACGACTACCGGGATTGGCTGGCCTTGCACGGAGCCTCTCAGGAAACCTTGAATTCGCCCCTGCTGACGGTTTTGTACGAACTTGTTTTTGCCTATGAAAATGGGGTAACAATGGGTCCTGGAGTAAAGCAGAATATGGAAGCCGGAACCATGATACATGGCTTGCCCCGGATTGTTTTGGGATATAGCGGGGCGTTTATGTGGAAAATGCAGGCGGGGATGGGCGATGTGGTTTTTGCCCCGATATATGAAGTTTTGAAACGCCGCGGAGTCGATTTCCGGTTTTTTCATCGGGTAACCAATCTGCGGACCAATGGAGAGCATTTAACGCGGGTGGAAATCAGCCGGCAGGTGAATCTGAAACAGCAGGATTACGATCCACTGATTCCGGTAAAGGATTTGCCCTGTTGGCCAAGCTCGCCGCTTTATGATCAGATAGTGGAAGGTGAGCAGCTCAGGAGAGATAATATCAACCTGGAATCATTCTGGACCCCATGGATAGATACTGGTGGGGAGCTGGTTTTGGAATACGGTAAAGATTTTGATCAGGTAATTCTTGGGATTTCGCTGGGCTCATTACCTTATATTGCTGCCGATTTAATTGAAGCCAGCGATAAATGGCAAAATATGGTTAATCACGTGCGGACCGTTCAAACCCAGGCTGCACAGGTATGGATCAATGAGGATTTGAAGGCACTGGGTTATGCTGCTCCCGAAAACCAGCCGGTGACCGGAACTTTTGAAGTAACGCCATTATCTACCTGGGCCGATATGAGCCACCTGATCTCCCAGGAGAGCTGGGCACCGGGCCAGGTGGGCATGATCGGCTATTTTACCGGTTGCCTGGCACAGGATGAGCTGGTACCTCCGGCAGGCGATCATGCCTATCCAAAAGAGGTGCTTAACAAAAACAAAGAGAAAACACGGGAATTGTTTCAAAGCGATATTAAGCTTTGCTGGCCCGGTTTTCA
>CAIXKO010000632.1 GCA_903919925.1 uncultured Bacteroidota bacterium
CTTAGTTTTCAGGCTATCGAATTAAAAGAAGAAATTGCCAAACGGTTAAAGGACCCTGAATTATCTGCAAAACTCAAAGATAAACTCAAAGCATTGAACAGCAGTATTTCGGAGGAGGATAATCTGGTATTGTTCGTGTACTATCTGAAGAATAGTTAGATGGTGAATGACTATCTTGTAAAAAAAAGCACACATGTTAACGAAAGAGAAGATAAACAAATCGCTCTGTAGCTACCCTTCATGAAACCACTCTTCACCTTCTTGACATTCTTCACGTTCTTCACGTTCTTACTCTCATTTACTTTCTGCAAGAATTCCGTTCCACCCCAAACGAACCTGGTTACTCTCGATATCCTACCCGCCCTTACCAACTATAAAGAGTTCCGGCTGAGCCAATTAGTGGATTCTATTGAATATGTGAAACTGGAAACCCGTCCGGAATTCATTTTTCTGATTGGTGATGAAAAAGAACGGTTTCATTTAGTTTACAATACTGCCACGAAAGAAACTTTTCGTCTGCCCAAATTAGGTGAGTGCCGGAAAGAGGGTGGTTATCCTTATGGTATTATCAATGACCTGGATGGAACCGACCCCGTTTGGTTCTGGGCCAACGTGAATGTTCGTAATAATCAGATCAGTAATCTTTTACAGATAGTCGATCTGAAGGAAAAGATAAAAACCGACTGCTTCATTAAGTCTGACCTCAAAACAGGCAAGTATCGCGATCAGTTAAGGAAGTTGGTGGAGGAGAGTGAAGAGAATGATAATCCAGCTGTCAGGATCTTGCGGCTAGGCAAATAACAAATAACAAATAGCAAAAAACAAATAACAAATAACAAACGACAAAAAGCAAAAAACAAATAAAAAAAGACAAAAGAAAAAAATAAGAAACAATTAGGAATATAAAAGGGAATCAAAATCCAAATGAGGAAATAGGTGGGGATGAGGGAGGTGCCTGGGTAGGTGATTTTTATCCTCGGATTTGGATAATGTTCAGCTTTCGTATATCTTTAAGTTCGAAAACATGTTATGGTAAATCGCAAAAAATCAATAAGTTATGAAAAAATTAGCTCAATCTTCATGTATCTTTCTGATGGTGGTACTTTTTATATCCGCTGGTGATGCTGCCGCAAAATCAGCTTCTGCAAAGAAAACAGTTGAACTCGCTTATAAATGGAGTTCGGGGTTAGCATTTACCTTAAAAACAGAAGGTTCTACAGAAATCAAAACCGATCAGATGGGGCAGGTGATCACGATTGATATCAACTCATCAGCGGAGTCCAGGTACAGTACCATTAACGGCACCAAAGACGGGATCACGGAAGTTGAGCAGGAATTTAAAGCGATGAAGCAGTCCGCTAAAACACCGATGGGTGACAATGACACCGACTTTTCCTCCTGGATGGGCAAAAAAGTGCAATTTAATTTGTCGCAGCAAGGGGCATTATCCAATTTCAGTGGATTTGATTTGCTTCCCGAAATTACTTCGGCGGTTGGTGAAAAGGTGAATGGTGAATTGATTAAGGGGAGCATGAAAAACCAGTTTTTCGAATTGCCGGATCATCCGGTAAAGATCGGCGAAGCCTGGACGGTGAAAAACAGCCTGGACATTCCGTATGGTGGAAGCACCCTCAAACAGGAAGAAACCACCATTTATACGGCCACGGAAAAAGTTGATAAAGATGGCTTGGCTTGTTTAAAAATCGATTTCACCTCAACGGCAAATCTATCCGGTGAACTCGAGCAAGGGGGAAACAAGCTAGAGCTGACCCGCGAAACGAAATCAACCGGTACTATCTGGTTTGCCATCGAAAAGGGAATGTATGTTTCCATGGAAGTAACCGCTACTGCCACCGGTCAGGTATATGTTCCGGCAGCATCGGTATCGATCCCGCAGGAGATAAAAAGTAAGTTGACTGTGGCGGTGCTTTTTAATTAAATGGAAGCGGGAGATCAATTAACGATTCTATACAAACCGGCGAAGAAAATAGAAATTCCAGGTTATGTGAATGAATTAATACGTTTATGCATTTTCGTATCTTAGTATCGCAAAGCATGTATCATTAACAACCAATCTGTTTGTCACCAAAGATGAAAAAACTCGAAAATAGCGAAACCGTGTCTTCCTCAAAAATCTGGGTTTTGCCTGATGCCGATCTTAGTCATGATGACATAATAAGCGGGATCAGGTTAGCTGAAGACGGGCCATTTCATACCGTTCATGAGTCCATGGATCATTTCTGATCATTTACAGAATCAGCTCATTCACCGTGGATGTATTGAGAATCATCCATTCGC
>CAIXKO010000633.1 GCA_903919925.1 uncultured Bacteroidota bacterium
CCGGTAAACGGATCGGCAAACCGGGCCGGATCATCCTGCGCGAACATCATGATCCAACTCTGAAATGCAAAAACAAGCAGAAGGGTTACGTGCTTTTTCATGGATCTTTTTTTCAAAGATAGCTTTTTGGCAGCATATTTTTGATTACCCGCCTGGCTCGGATTTATCAGGAGTATCACTAAGTAACACAAAGTACGCCACAAAGTTACATCAGGGAAAAATTCTTGAGATGGGCATCTCCATTTGAAAAATCTCTCTCAGGATATGAAATAGTTGCAATATTGCATGTTATAAAAGGAAATTTTGCCGATATTTGAACTTTAATGAAAGGGAGTATGAAAACAGATAGGGTAAACTATGATAAAGTGCTTAAAAGTGTTCCCGATAGAATAAGTGAAAGCGAAATACTTTATATGCTTCAAACTAAAGAAATAAACTGGGAATATCTCGATACCATTAAGGCATATTCCGACCTCACTGATGAAACTATTTCATTGTGGCTTAATATCAGTGTACGATCGTTCAGATCATACCGGCAACCCAATTTACGATTGAAAGAAAACCTTAAGGAGCAAGTTATTTACCTTCTTTCATTGATTAAACACGGAATCGATGTTTTGGGTTCAAAGGACCGGTTTAACCAATGGCTGACAGCTAAAAACTTTCTTCTTGATGGTAAAGCCCCTGTTTCTTTTCTTTCTACTGTTACCGGAATCCGGTTTATTGACGATAGATTAACTGCGATGGAATACGGAGATAATGTTTAGGTAATGTTTAGGCAGTGTTTTAATAATGTTTAATTAGTGGAAGTTTTTCGTATCAGCAGGGAGGTCCATGCCGCCGGATTAGCAGCATCCGGAGCAGCAAACCGATGGAGCAGGCGCAATCAGTATGTGCTCTATACTGGTAGCTCCAGATCATTATCAACGCTCGAACTGATTGTTCATCGAAATTCAATTGCACCCCTTGACCGCTATAAAGTACTGGTTATTTTAATTCCTGATTCCGACCATCTCATAAAGCAAGTTTCCACAAAAGTATTACCCGGGAATTGGCGGACTTTATCAGCTTACCCGGCTTTGCAGAAAATTGGAAATGATTGGTATGAGAGCATGGAAACATTGGTCCTAAAAGTCCCTTCAGCGGTTATTCCCAATGAATTTAATTTCATTATCAACATGGAGCACCCCGATTTTAAGAACCATATCAGACTGATACGAACCGAAGATTATTTTTGGGATGACCGGCTCCTCTTTTGACAAAGCCGTATTTGGATGGAAGCAATAATTTAGGTATATTTTTCATGAAATGGAAAATCTGCATAATAGCATCTACATTCCGCGGCTGGCGGAAGCCAGAGTGAAGGAATATCTTTCCGCATTTCCGGTTGTAGGAATAGCAGGCCCGCGGCAATCGGGGAAATCGACCCTGCTGAAGCATCTTCTTAAGGATTCCTTCCAGTAGGTCAGTTTTGATGATTC
Organism: uncultured Bacteroidota bacterium; assembly: GCA_903919925.1. Taxonomy (GTDB): domain Bacteria; phylum Bacteroidota; class Bacteroidia; order Bacteroidales; family UBA12481; genus UBA12481. Next base: position 1,482 of record CAIXKO010000633.1, read on the forward strand.
CCGCAACCGGCAGTTGTTTGCCGATGATCCTGTGAGGTTCATGAAAACATGGCCCGATCAAATGAAAACTTTGAAAAAATATGCCGGTCAAGCCTCCAATACCCGCCTGGTGAACCAAAGCGAAACCTACTCCAGTGTTTATGGGATCCAGGTGATTAATTACAAAAATTTTCTGTTGGACTAACTGGCCGGAGATCTCCCGCTGATCAGCTACTTAACAGATGGTGGCTTTGGGCTGACGGATTGGGGCTGGCTTTATTCTATATCAAGTATCAACTTGATGTTTTCCATGACCATTTGAGCTAAATCCGCTGGCAGATCTCCAACCTTTTTCGTTAACCGGTTATGGTCAATGGCTCTCAGCTGGTCGATCATGACATCGCAGTCTTCATGCATATTTGCTGTCCCCTTTTTGATATGCACTCTCAATATTTCCGATTCCATTTTTACACTGGTGGTAATCGGACAAACTATTGTTGACGAATGGGGTATTTTATTCAGCAGGTTGGTTTGTACAACAAGCACTGGCCTTGTTTTCCCCGGCTCAGTTCCAATCTGAGGGTTCAGGTCAGCTATCCAGATTTCAAATTGCTTAGTCTGCATAGTCCAGCTCCTCAAATTCTTTTAGTACGGAAATGGAGTCTCTTTTCACGAGTCCTGATTCCTTCCTTAAAATTCTCTCCAGAATCATTCTCTTTTGAAGTTTGTTATAATGCTCTATTGCTTCGTTAATATAGCGATTTCTTGGTTTTTTAGTCACGGCCAGAATCTTTTCAGTCTCAATGAAGGTGAATTCATCTATTTTCAGGGATACGGTTTTCATGGTATTTGTAGTATATATCACAAAGATATATCTTATTGGTATATACTGCAATTGTATCTGCAATGAATAAAGGAGATGATGGGATGAACATTACCGGTTAAAATTTCCTTTTCACTGGTTTTCCAATTGGTTATTGGTTCCCGATCGCTACTTTTGGAGTTCCATCCCTGGAACTGGCAAAGATCAACGGTTATGATACTGGGCGGGCCCTCCAGCCCTACCAGTCTGTTCTATGGATGTGACTGAGGTGGCGAAGCGGCACAAGGCAGGTTTATTGAACCGGTCACTAACCACTGGCAAAACGATCCGGCACTTGCTGAAAAACATAACGCCTCTTCAGAGGACCAGAGGTCACGATTTTTCATATTGAGCCACGGGGCTGCATTAACGTCTTTTAACAGGAAAGGGAGATGTCCCATTTTTCTCAGAATCAGCTTCTCCCTGCGGCGTTCAAAACACATTCCCCAGTCCATACCTCAAATACCATCAAAAGCCCAAATAGGTTTCCAAATTTCAAAAGCTATTCCCAGGAAAATCCAACCAATCTATTGCCGATTAACACAATAATTCGCTATTTTTAGAAAATGAAATAAATAATTGATAACAAGACTATTATATGAATCCAGATGAACAAAAATTTCTAAATGAACTTGATCGAAAGTTATGGACAGCAGCCGATAAACTTCGCTCCACTCTTTCCGCAGCCGAATACAAGCATGCCGTACTGGGGCTCATTTTCGTAAAATACATCAGCGATGCGTTCGAAGTAAGGCGTAAGCAATTGGAAGTTGACCTGAAAAATCCTGAACATGACTATTTCTTAAATCGAACAGATTTTGATTCTTTGATGGAATACGAAGCGGAATTATCGCTCGAATTAGAAGTCCGTGACTACTATACCGAAAAGAACGTCTTTTGGGTACCTGAAAGAGCCCGTTGGAGCGCCCTCCAAAACAACTCGAAAATAGCAATTGGTGATGCTTTGCCTTGGTTGAAGAAGAATTCAAAAGGTGAAAAGGAATCTGAAAAAATGCGCGGTGTCGCTTTTCTAATTGACGACGCTTTGGATGCCATTGAAAAAGACAATCCAAAACTAAAGGGTATTCTCAATAAAACCTATACCCGTTTGAATCTAGATGATTCTAAATTGGGCGAATTGATCGATTTAATTGCTACCATTCCTTTTGAGACGGGCACATTAAAATCAAAGGATATTCTTGGGCACGTATATGAATACTTTTTAGGACAATTTGCAAGTGCTGAAGGCAAAAAAGGTGGACAATTCTATACACCCAAATCGATTGTAAGCTTAATTGTTGAAATGCTTCAACCTTATGAAGGGCGTGTTTATGACCCCGCCATGGGTTCCGGCGGGTTCTTTGTGCAAAGCGAAAATTTCATCAAGGAAATTGGTGGGAAAATCGATAATATCTCTGTTTACGGGCAGGAATACAATCACACCACCTGGCAATTAGCTGCCATGAACATGGCCATAAGAGGCATCGACTTTAATTTTGGAAAACAACCCTCTGATACCTTTAACAATGATCAACATCCTGATTTACGGGCTGATTACATCATGGCCAATCCCCCGTTTAACATGAGCGAATGGTGGAATAAAAAACTGGAAAGTGATGTACGTTGGAAATACGGCACTCCTCCTGAAAGCAATGCAAACTTTGCCTGGATGCAGCACATGATACATCATTTAAGCCCATTTGGTTCGATGGCATTACTGTTGGCCAATGGCTCAATGAGTACCAACACCAACAGTGAAGGTGAAATTCGCAAAGCTATTCTGCAAGACGATTTGATTGAATGTATGGTAGCATTACCGGGCCAGCTTTTTACCAATACACAAATACCAGCTTGTATTTGGCTCCTGACAAAAACCAAGGAAGCAAAAAATGGTAAAGATGACCGGAAAGGGAAAGTGCTATTTATTGATGCCCGCGAAAAAGGATACATGAAAGACAGAGTGTTACGCGACTTTACGATTGCAGACGTGAAAGAAATTGCCGACACATTTCACAAGTGGCAGAAAAATGAGGATTATGAAGACATTCAAGGATTTTGTAAATCTACAACATTGGCTGAAATAGCGAAAAACGATTTTGTAGTTACTCCTGGGCGTTATGTGGGCACCACCGAAAAAGAAGAAGACAGCGAACCTTATACTGAAAAAATGAACCGATTGACATCCAGTCTCAAAACCTATCTTGATGAAGGTACTATACTCGAAACTGAGATAAAAAAACAATTGGGAGGCTTGGGATATGAAGTTGAGTGAAATCATTGATTTTAATCCTACCAGGAGCATAAAGAAGGGTAAAAATGCACCATTTGTTGAAATGGCTGCTTTGGCTCAAGATTCAAGAGATATTTCATATACCTTTTCCAAAGAGTTTAATGGCTCCGGCACAAAGTTTAAAAATGGAGATACATTACTTGCTCGAATAACTCCCTGTTTAGAGAATGGCAAAACGGCTAAAGTAAATTGCTTAAAACCGGGAGAATTGGCTCATGGCTCTACCGAATTTATTGTTCTTAAAGCCAAGGAACCGGAATACGACGAAGATTTCATTTATTATTTATGTCGTTGGAATAAATTTAGAGATTACGCAATCGGAAGAATGGAAGGTTCTTCTGGAAGACAGAGGGTTGATTGGAAAGCAATCGCTGAATTTGAATGTGAATTACCCCAAAGGGAAGAACGTAAAAAAATTGGATTTTTTCTGAAACAAATTGATGATAAAATCGCCAATAATAACAAAATCGACCAAAACCTCGAAACAATTGCTCAAACACTTTTTAAATCATGGTTTATCGATTTAGATCCAGTTAAATCCAAAATAGAAGCTAAAGTACTTGGTGAAGATCCAAAATTAGCAGCAATGATGGCAATTAGCGGTAAAACCGCCGAGGACATACAAAACTTTGAATCTCAAAAATGCGACGAACTTAGAGCTACCGTTAATTTATTCCCCAATGAGATAAAAGAAAGCGAATTAGGCTTGATTCCAAAAGGATGGAAAATAATTTCACTTTATGAAACTGCTGAATATGTTAATGGTACTTCGTTTAAAAACCAAGATTTTTCCTCAGAAAGGAATGGATTGCCAATAATTAAAATTGCAGAGCTAAAATCTGGGATTTCACCTCAAACTCAATACACCACAAACGAAGTTCAGGGGAAATATCTTATCAAAAACGAGGATATGTTGTATTCGTGGTCAGGTAGCCCAGAAACATCATTAGAAGTTTTTAAATGGTTTGGAGGTCAAGGTTGGTTGAATCAACATATTTTCAAAATAAACACAGAAACTAAAGAGCAAAAGGTTTTTGTCTATTATTTATTGAAATATCTGATGCCACAATTAATAGAGATTGCTAAGAACAAACAAACGACCGGGTTAGGCCATGTCACAGTTGCTGATATGAAGCGAATAAAAGTGATAATACCTGATAAGAAAGGGATGCAATTAATAACAAAAAAATTGATCCCACTTTTTGATAAATCTTCAAATTGTTTGCAGCAAAATATGGTGTTAGCAGAACAAAGAGATACATTACTCCCCAATTTAATTTCAGGTGAATTAATTTTTAACGAATAATATGCCATGAATACAAAAATTGTAAAAGATAATTCATTGGTAATTTCAAAAGTTGAAGAAATCCTTCTAACGGCATATCAGAGCAATCATGCTTTTAATGAGGCTTTTAATACAGATATTCCTTTGCAAATAAGCAGTTTAATTAAAGATAGAGAGCCTTATAATGTAGACATTAGTGAGATAATATTCTGGACCGATAGAAATGCCTATTTTGATGAGGTAGAAAACTGGAATAATGGGAAAATTGAAGAAGAGAATAAAGAAACTGTTGATTTTCTAAAAATTACAGATAAAATCACCATTTTTTCAGAGCTTGTTTTATCAATCAAAAGAAAAAAAATTGCCCCTTTTATCGGAGCTGGATTATGCGCACCCTTAAATTTCCCTTCGTGGGGAAATGCCCTAAATGAGATTGTAAAACGGCTGGAAGACATGGATCTTGTCGATGTTGTAACTTTAATAAGTGAATTTAAATTTTTAGAAGCTGCAGAAATATTATTACAAAAGGATGATACACAATTCATTAATTATATATCTGAAAAATTTTCCATTAGAAGAGATTGGGGAAAAGATGAAATTGTGGTTTCTGCATTAAAACTACTACCTGAGATTGCTTCTGGTTGCGTAATTACAACTAATTACGACAAGGTTCTTGAAAAAGTATTTGAATTTTCCAATAAACCTTTTGAGGGGTTCATGCACGGAATTCAACAAAGAAATACTTTTGTAACGGATTTAATTAGGGGTGATAGATGTATTCTAAAACTACATGGTAATGTTGGAGAAAAAGAGACATATATTTTATCAAAGTCTCAGTATGATGCTGCATATGGTGAAATAGTTGATTTTACTAAACCTTTACCTAAGACATTAAGACAAATATTTATTAGTCATTCAATGTTATTTCTTGGCTGTAGCTTAGAACAAGATCGAACATTAGATTTATTTAAACAGATCAAAGACGAAGGGCAATTTGAAATCCCTGACCATTTTGCAATTCTTTCTAAGCCTGCAACTGCAGAAGAAAAACGAGTAAAAGAGAATCGCTTATCAAAAATGAATATAAAAGCAATTTGGTATCCAGCCGGGAAACATGATTTTGTCGAGAAAATTCTCAAATTAGCAATTGATGCAGCCAATAATAGAATTAAAATTTAAATTTTGAAATCATGATTAACGAAGAAAAATTAGAAAGTCTGGCGTTATCTTGGTTTCAAGATGCAGGCTACCGCTATATTCATGGTAAAGAAATCGCACCTGAAAGCGCTACTCCTTACCGCAACGATTACAAAGAGGTAATCCTTTTCAATGAATGTGTCTGTTCTTTGCGGAAAATAAATCCAGGCATCCCCTTTGAGAAACTGGAAGAAGTTATTCGTCTGGTTAAAAATACCGTTGGAGCCAACATGACAACCAAAAATAAAGCATTTCACGCTTTGTTGCTGGAAGGTGTTAAAGTTGAATTTGAACGGAATGGAGTAAAGACAGAGGATTTAGTCTATCTGATCGATTTTAAAACACCTAAGAACAATAGGTTTCTGGTTGTGAATCAATTCTCGATTGTTGGAGAAAAACATACCCGCAAACCCGATATTATTGTTTTTATTAATGGCTTTCCAATTGCTATGGTCGAATTGAAAAACCCCGCCGATGAAGAAACCGACATCTGGGATGCTTTCAACCAACTGCAAACCTACAAACACGACATCGAAGACCTTTTTCTGTTTAATGAAGCACTGGTCGTTTCCGATGGTATCACTGCACGAATTGGTTCACTAACAGCCAACAAAGAACGCTTTGTGCCCTGGCGCACCAATAGCGATCAGGACGCCCCCCCGTTAGTCGCCTTTGAGTTGGAAAACGTGATTAAAGGTTTTTTCAATCCTGAATTGTTTTTAGATTATCTCCGTCATTTTATACTCTTTGAACAGGACGGAAATACACTGATTAAAAAAATTGCGGCTTACCATCAGTTTCACGCCGTTCGTGAGGCTGTAAAAGCAACAATCTTGGCAGCAAATATTCCGGAATTGAATATTGTTTCAGAACCACGAGCAAATTATGCCAACGAAATAGTACCCGGTAGTAAAAAGGCCGGTGTTATATGGCATACTCAAGGGTCAGGGAAAAGTATCTCGATGGTTTGCTTTGCCGGAAAATTGCTACAGCAACCACAAATGCAAAACCCAACCATTGTGGTGGTTACCGACCGTTCCGATTTGGATGGGCAATTGTTTAAAACCTTCTCGCAAGCTGCTGATCTATTAAAACAAACACCTGTTCAGGCCGATAGTCGTGAAGATTTACGTGATATGCTTGAAAGCAAACAAGCAGGCGGAATTGTCTTTACAACCGTTCAGAAATTTTCGTTATTGAATGGGGAATCAAAACATCCGGTATTAACCAGCCGGCACAACATTGTGGTGATTAGTGACGAAGCACATCGAAGTCAATATGGCGACAGGCCCACGTTAAATACAAAAACAGGAGTGTACAAATACGGTTTCTCTCAGCACATGCGCGATGCCTTAAAAAATGCCACGTTTATTGGTTTTACTGGCACTCCCATTTCTTTTGCTGACAGAGATACCCAAAAAGTTTTTGGTGATTACATCAGTATTTACGACATACAGGATGCTGTTGATGATGGCGCAACGGTTCCCATCTTTTTTGAAAGCCGTTTGGCCAAGCTTGACATCAATCAGGCAGCCATTGATGAATTAAGCCAGGAAGTTGAAGACATCATTGAGGACGAAGAGGATTTGGCTTTACGGGAAAATGCAAAGAGCAACTGGACTCAATTAGAAAAACTGGTTGGCTCGGAACCCCGGCTAAAACAAGTCGCTGCTGATTTAGTGGATCATTTCGGCAAACGTACAGCTTCCATCGAAGGTAAAGCCATGATTGTTTGTATGAGTCGTGAGATTTGTGTTCACTTATACAACGAAATTGTTGCGATTAAACCGGAATGGCACAGCGAAGATCCAACAAAGGGATTACTTAAAATAGTTATGACTGGGTCAGCTGCTGACCGGGAAATACTGCAACCTCATATTTATACAAAAGCGGTTAAGAAAAATCTGGAGAATCGATTTAAAGATCCAAATGACTCCATGAATATGGTCATTGTTCGCGATATGTGGCTCACCGGATTTGATGCTCCCCCATGCCATACCATGTATGTCGATAAACCAATGAAAGGTCATAACCTGATGCAGGCTATTGCACGGGTAAACCGCGTTTTCAAAGATAAACCGGGAGGCTTGGTAGTTGATTATATTGGCATTGCCAACGAATTAAAACAAGCATTAAAGATATATATTGAGGCTGATGGTAAAGGTTCACCAACAGCCAGGACGCAGGAGGCCTATATCCTTTTGCTGAAAAACATGGATGCTATCAGGGGCCTGTTTCATGGGTTCGACTACAGCAAATTCAAAACAAAAGCGCTCGAATTGTTGGTTCCGGCAACCAATCACATTTTAAAAGATCCAAAGAATGGCAAGAAACGTTTTCTTGATTTAGTCCTTACTATCAACAAATCCTTTTCGCTTTGCAGCACGATGGACGAATTGCAGGAGTTGAAAATTGAAATCGCATTCTTGAATGCAATTAAAGCAACCCTTTTGAAATATACCACCGTTGATAAAAAACGACTGGAAGAAGAGAAAAACAGTGCATTGAAACAAATACTTGATAATGCGATCATTGCCGAAGGCGTTACCGATGTTTTTGAATTAGCCGGGTTGTCAAAGCCAAATATTGGCTTGCTTTCTCCTGAGTTTCTTGAAGATTTGCGTCGAATGAAAACTAAAAATCTTGCAGTGGAATTGCTCGAAAGGTTATTGCAAGATGAAATAAAAGCACATTCAAAAGGGAATATTGTTCAGGAAAAGAATTTTGGAGACCGTCTAATGGAAACCCTTCGGAAATATCACAACCGCGCCGTTGAAACCGCACAAGTCATTGAGGAATTGATTCAAATGGCAAAGGATTTTCAAGAGGCCATGAAACGTGAAGAAGAACTAGGGCTGGATCCTGATGAAATACGCTTCTATGATGCATTATCAAATAATGAGAGCGCCGTGAGAGAATTAGGTAATGAGATACTCAAGAAAATTGCCATTGAATTAACCGAAAATTTAAGAAAAAGCACTACGGTTGATTGGCAGGTTAGGGATAGTGTCAGAGCTAGAATTAGGAATATGATCAGGCGATTACTTCGCAAGTATAAGTATCCTCCTGATTCCACACAAGAAGCAATTGACCTTGTACTACAACAGGCCACTGTTTCAGCAGATAGCTGGGCAAAAGAAGGAGTATAATTGGGTGCTTTAAAAAAGGAAGTGGGTACCACATACAAAGTTTTACCAAAGCAAAATTCAAAATGCATACATCATGACACAGGTAGAATTATTGGCCAAAACATGGTTCGTTGAAAAACCCTTGATTATTGAGCGGATCTTTTTTGACTTTCCGCAGGGTCAATTGAAAATATACATTGACTTCAAGTGAAGGTTCAAATCTATAAATAAGGATAAGGAGGATGAAGAATGAGTACAATGCCAACTTTTTCGAATGAAAGCCAGTATGTTGAACTAAAATCCATTCGTGTGGTTACAGGGACCACGGTCAATTGGCAAGAGTTAGCAAAAGATTGTGTATGCTTTGCCAATGCACGGGGTGGTTTAATACTTATCGGTATAGAAGATGGCCAATCCCAGCCACCAGAGGATCAAAAGTTAGACCAGAGATTGCCCTCCAATATTAGAAAACGCATTGCTGACAGAACTATTAATGTTGCCACTACTGCAAGTATCATTTCTGCTGAAAATGGCGGAGAGTATGTTGAATTAAAAGTGCTGCCGAGCATTTCTACCATTGCAAGTACCACAGATGGTCGATATTACTACCGTATTTCCGATCACTGCATTCCATTACCACCAGAGGATTTGTTACGCCTGCTAACAGACAAACCTGCATTCAATTGGGAAGCAAAAGCATTGAAGTCGGTTTCAAGATTGAA
>CAIXKO010000634.1 GCA_903919925.1 uncultured Bacteroidota bacterium
ACTGCCCTATGGAACCGTTACATTGCCGATAGTTACTGCCACCACACATGATGCAGGAGCTACCAAGGTAATTACTAATCCTGCTGCATTACCTGGCACAGCAAAAGTGAAGGTTACCGCTCAGGATGGTGTTACCTCTCTTACTTACAGCATCAATTTTACCGTTGATCCTAAATCCAACATCGCAACTTTGAGCGATCTGAAAGTAAATGGTACCACGGTTTCAGGATTCAGTCCAACGGTTATGACCTACCATGTTGTTTTACCGCACAGTACTTTATTGGTTCCGGTTGTTACCGCTACAACAACAGATCCAAAAGCCAGTAAGGTGATCAACACGGCTGCTGCATTGCCAGGGAACACCACTATTCAGGTAACAGCTGAGAATGGAATTGTTGTAAAAACATACACAGTTTCCTTCTCCCTGGCGCCTCCGTCCACGGATGCCACTTTATCGGAACTCAAGATCAGCGGTAGTCTTGTCGCTGATTTTTCACCCGAGGAGTTGGTTTACGAATATGTGGTAGGTTACGGCACTGTAGATGTACCGGTGGTAACGGCTAAAGCAGCAAATGCTTACGCTTCACTGGTTATCACTAACGCTGCTTCTATCCCGGATACTACCAGGATTACGGTTACTGCTGAAGATGGTACCACTATTTTAACTTATAAAATAGCATTCAGGTATCCTATGGTTGGCATTGATCAAACCGCGAATTTGGCTACCATTCAGGTATTTCCAAACCCTTCAAAAGGTAAATTTGAATTGGTCTATACCAGTGATCAGGGATTGGGCAATACAATCGAGATCAGGATACTGGATGTTGTGGGTCAGGAAATTTTGAGGCTGGTACAAGAAAGGTCAGGGTATGTTACACAGATACCGATTGACCTGTTACAATGCCAGTCCGGGATTTACTTTATTCAGGTAAGAAACGCTAAAGATCGGATGGTTAAAACGCTGATAGTTGAATAATTCAGTGAATTAGACAAAAAGCGGGGTTACTCAAAAGGTAATCCCGCTTTTCTTTGTATTTTTTGACTTTCACTTCCCAGATAAGGTAAGTCGCTTAATTTTAAGATTATGAGAAAGTTATTTCTTTTTGCAGCGTATCTTTTATCGATTTTCGCTGTGCCTGCGATGGCTCAAACAAACAAACCTGACTGGTCAGTCAATCCTTCATCGTACGAGCAAGGGATGGATGTTACTATTCAGATGTTTTTTGGTACAACGGCGGTAACATCGGGAGGTATGGTAGGGGCCTTTATCGACGGTGTTCTTCAAGGAGTTAAAGATGGAGGCTCCACTGGACCGTCCGGGAAATTTGTTTTTATTACCCGGGTTTATGGGAATGCCGCCAGTGGAAAAACCATTACTTTCAAGTTTTATGACACTTCGCGTGACAAGGTGTATCTGGTAACCGAAACAGTGACCTTTGCTTCAGATGGGATTGTTGGCGACGCATTAAATCCGCAGGTATTACATTGTGTTTTGGGTAATGACGCATCTTTGAGCGATTTGTTGGTAACCGGTTCCACCATTAGCGGATTCAGCCCTGCAGTGTTAACTTATACGTTTGCCGTATCGTCAGGAACCGTAGTGCCTCCAGTGGTAACAGCCACGCCAACCGACTTGCGGGCTTCTTTGGATATTTCTCACGCTGCTGCGATTCCGGGGTCAACTACGGTAGTGGTTACGGCTGAAAATGGCCAAAGTCAAATTACTTATACAATCAATTTTGTGTTTGGAACCAGTAATGTTGCCACCTTGAGCGACCTCAGGGTTAATGGCAGCACCGTTACCGGGTTCAGTCCTGCAATCCTTTCCTATCAGGTTGTTTTATCGCATAATACCGTTGTTGTTCCCACGGTAACGGCAACCACCACCGATACAAAAGCAACAAAAGTTGTTCATGCTGCAGCATCCTTGCCCGGATCAACCACCGTGGTAGTTACCGCCGAAGATGGTTCATCTACAAAAACATATACGATAGATTTCACTAAAGAACCTGATAGCGATGCCACACTTAGTGACCTGAAAGTTAATGGGACTACAGTGGCTGGATTTGCTCCGGGAACCATAGTATATTCAGTTGTGCTACCTCATAATACGGTTGAAATTCCAGTTATTGCTGCTACAACTACTGATCCAAATGCCAGTAAAACCATAACCCAGGCAGCCACAGTTAATGGAACGGCCACTGTGCTGGTGAGGGCGGAGGATGCAGTTACCACCCGAACCTATACAGTGAATTTTTCAGTAGCACCCGATAATGATGCTACCCTCAGCGATTTGAAGGTGAATGGAACAACCATCAGCGGGTTTGTGCCGGCAACATTAACTTATAATATTACCCTTCCGGCAGGTACGTCCGCCATACCGGTTATTACAGGCACCACCAATGATCCCAATGCATCAAAACTAATTACGCAACCTGCTTCAGTGTCGGGTACGGGTACCATTGCTGTTACCGCAGAAGATGGATCCACAAAAAAAACATATACAATTAATTTTAGTGTTGGAAAAAGCAATGTGGCTACGCTCAGCGATCTGAAAACCGATGGAACTACCATTAGCGGATTTTCGGCTGCAACACTCAACTATCAGGTGGTTCTGCCTCATAGCACACTATCTGCACCGGTGATATCAGCCACCACTACCGATTCCAATGCCACCAAAGTAATTACCCAGGCGGCAGCTTTACCCGGAACTGCCACAGTTGTGGTTACCGCCGAGGATGGGATAGCAACCAGGACCTATAGTGTTGGTTTTTCAAAAGCACCCGATAATGATGCAAAACTTAGTGATCTTAAGGTAAATGGAACCACTATTGTCGGTTTTGCCGCCACAACGTACACCTATTTTGTTACGTTCCCGTTTGGAGCAACTGCTGTTCCGGTTATTGCGGCAACAACCTCTGATCCTCTGGCCACTAAGAGTATCACACAACCAGTCACCGTATCGGGTACCGGAACGGTTTTGGTAACCGCCGAGGACGGAACGACAAAAAATACCTATACCATAGTTTTTTCGGTTACTCCGCCATCGTCCGATGCTACATTGAGTGATTTGGCATACAATGGCACAACGGTTCCTGGTTTTCACCCTGGTACTTTTGTCTATAACATTGTGTTGCCTGAAGGAACAGTTGATTTTCCTGTAATTACTTCCACTACAACTCATTCAGGGGCAACAAAAGTTACCGTTAATCCAACATCCCTTCCAGGTGCCGGCACGGTAACCGTCACCGCTCAAAACGGCACAACAGTACTTTTATACACGATTCTTTTCCGGAATCATTCAATTTCGAGTGATGCCACATTAAGCGATTTGAAAGTTAACGGCACTACGGTTGCAGGATTTAGCACGTCAGTTCTTGCATACAGTGTTCTGTTACCCTATAATGCTGCAGCGGTTCCAACTGTTACGGCTACAACAACCGATGCTGGTGCTTCAAAAGTGATTACACCGGCGGCATCTCTTCCAGGTACTACCACTGTTGTAGTAACCGCCGAAAATGGTATTTCAGTTAAAACTTATACCATTAACTTTACACTGGCATCAGCATCATCCGATGCTACGCTATCTAATTTAACTGTTAATGGCCCTACAATAACAGACTTTAGTCCCTGGATCATCAGTTATACCTATGAGCTTCCTTTTGGAACCACTCAGGTTCCGGTTGTTAACGGTACAACAACGCATCCCGGGGCAACAAAAGTCATTACTGCGGCTACTGAAATACCCGGCCGTACCATTGTTATGGTCACTGCTCAGGATGGCACAACTAAAAAAGCATATTCCATTGATTTTATTCTAGCTAAAAATACCGATGCTACATTAAAAGAATTAAAAATCAGTGGTAATCTTGTCGCCGGTTTTTTACCTGCCACGCTGCTTTATAATTATGTGGTTTCCTGGGAAACTATTCAGGTTCCTCCTGTTACTGCTGTGGCTACTGATGCTAAAGCTAATGTATTTATTACAAATGCATTAGAACTTCCAGGTGCCACAACAGTGGTTGTGGTAGCTGAGGATGGAGTTACCATAATAACCTATGAGGTTAGGTTCCGGTTTCCATTTACAGGGATTGATCAATCGGATGAATTATCGACGTTTAACATTTATCCAAATCCATCTAAAGGAGAGTTTAGCATTCGCTATTTTAATTCACAATATTTTGATAATAAAATAGATGTTAAAGTAACTAACATTCTTGGCAGCGTTGTTTACAGGCAGATTATTACACAAACCGGAAAGGATTTTAATATACCAGTAAATATTTCCGGATGCAAACCTGGTGTTTATTTTATTCATGTTAAAAATGGGAATGAAATTAAGTCCAAAACAATTTTAATCAATTAGTTGGACCTGGTGAAAGGACGTTGGATGCATCGCAAATTCTTGTGCCTTTTTTCTTTTTTTATTTTAAGTAATTCTCTTTTTTGTCAGCTTTTCCCCAAGCGGCATTTCCATACCGAGGATGGGTTGATACAGAAGCAGATAACAACACTTTTTGAGGATTCCAGGGGTGCCTTGTGGATTGGTACAAAAGGTGGTGTTACCCGCTTTGATGGTCATAATATGGTTTCATGGTCAGTACAAAATGGTTTAGCGGGTAATTGGATTAAGGCGTTTTCAGAAGACTCGGCAGGTGGTATTCTTGTTTATACGAAGGATGGAGTATCAAGAATTTACGGGAAGAAGGTTATTGGAATCACCTCAAAGAATGCCCCGGCCCCTGCTCATGAAAAAACCGGACAGAAGGTATGTTCAGTTATTCACCAGATTGCCGGCAAGTTCTGGTATGACGAGAAGGATACTCATAACCTTTGGCTCAGGCATGACTCAACTGATGTGGCGATTAATTATCCGTTTGGGTCAATTACCTGGCTGATGCTCGATAAGAGGATGCAAATTTGGGTTGGTACAGAGAATGGGTTAGTGGTATTCCATAATTTGCTTTTCTTGAATTTCCCAGGGGATACCTGTTATTTTGTTCCTGATTTTAAAATGACCGTTCAATTGCATGACACTATACAATCAGTAGAATATCAATTGTTAAGGAGCAGGATAGGGGACTCGGTCAACAGTGTTTACACTATAACCCGGGACCTTTCCGGAAAAGTATGGTACGGCAATGATTATGGCCTTTTTTATATGGATGCCAACCGGGTGGTAAGGGTCAGACATGGGTTTCTGGAGCAAACGGTTTGGTCAACTGCATTGATTAATGATAACCGGCTTCTGGTTGGGACATCGCATGGAATTGGCGTCCTTTTTTTGGATAGCCTGGAAGAGCGCGGGATTATAAAATTGAAATGGTACGATCATCGAAATGGCTTTGAGGGCGGTGAAGTCAGCATAAATGGCATCAGGACTGATCATAATCAGAATATCTGGATCGCCGGTGCTCAAAGGATTGTTAAAATGGATCCCGACGGGATTATTCTGGATACCATTCCTGTTGAAGCTGAAATCAATGAAGTTCTGGTTCTGGATGACCCATTGGAATGGAAAACTGATGATCCGGATTCTACCGTTATTTATACTCTTAATCATGAGCAAAACCAGCTTAGAATTAGTTACAACAGTGTAAACCTGAAAAGTCCGTTACGGGATTTTTACCAATATCGTTTAGTAGGGCATAATAAACAGTGGGGCCCTCCAACGCAGGAGATGTTTGCCATTTTCAATAACCTTGATCCGGGAGAGTATCGGTTTGAGGTTAGGGTCCGAAACAAAGATGATCTTTGGAACTCGCGGCCAACACCATTTAAGTTTGTCATTATCCCGGCATGGTATCAAACGGAATTGTTTAAGGTATTATTTGTTATTCTGATTGTTGCGATTGTTATTCTCCTGACGTACCATGTAACCAGGCAGAGTCAAAGATTAAAATTACAAAAGGTTAAACGAAACCAGGAGCTTGCAGAGCTTCGTTTGGCATCTATCCGGAGCCAGCTCGAGCCGCACTTTGTATTTAATGTTCTGAATTCAATTGGATATGCTATCAGGGCAAATGAAACGGACATGGCATACGATCATCTGACTAAATTCTCCAATCTGATGAGAAAATGGTTAAAAAGTGCAGAGGAGCCCATGCTTACTTTAAAGTCCGAATTGAGTTTAGTCAGGGATTATCTTGATCTGGAAAAATTCCGTTTTGAGGAGCGATTAAATTATAGCATTGAAATTTCAGAGCTCGTACCAATGGATATGATGGTGCCCAGGATGATTATTCAGATACCGGTGGAGAATGCAGTAAAACATGGAATATCCAATCAGGTTTCGGGCGGAAAATTGTTGATTAAAATCGATCCTGAGGGTGACGGTATCCGGATCTTGGTGCAGGACAACGGGGTAAGCAGAGAAGAAGCAGCAAAACGTACATCCGCAGGAAATACCAAAGGACTGAAACTGATGGAAAAGTTGCTCGACCATATCAAGTTGTATCACCATTATAAGGTTAGCTTAAAAGTTATTGATCTTTACGATGAAAATCAGGTGCCCTGCGGAACAGCGGTAGAAACTATTATAAAATAGGGGTAAAGCCATTTACTTCCTCAATCCATAAGCACAGTAAAGTGGAATAAATTCCAGTTTCTGCTCCGGGAGCGAGGCGAAATTGGCCCCCGAAAGAACGTATCCGGTCGGAATATCCGGAAGTACCGCTTTTTACTTCAACCGGGCAGACCTTGCCCTTTTTATCAACAAGATAATCCACTTCTGCCAGACTACTTTTTGCGTCACGCGACCAGAAATACGAATCCTGACAGGCCGATGAAATTTTGTACAGAACCCGCGCCGAACAAAGAAGATCGTACGTTTTTTTGATGGTCGGATTGCTGAAGCCTTCAGCATTTCCATTATAAACTGTTGCGTATAAAAAGGAAGCCTGTCAATTTAGGTTTTTGGCAGTCACCGCAAAAGTACACTCCGCGGTAAAAAATGATTTAACCGCAGAGGACCGCAGAGATTTACGCAGAGGACCGCAGAGAAATCATGTAATTAGTTTGTTATCAACTGATTGATAATAAAACGATTGAGAATAAAATCTTTACAAAATCAAACCGTGCTTCCGCAAAATGACGTTAACCTCTTCATCGCTAATCCGTGCCATTTTGGATAAAATCGCCACCTCTATCCCTGCCTTGTATCCGTTAACAATCATAAGTTCGATTCCGTTAGCCATCCCTTTAATCTCCCCTTTAATCTCCCCTTTAATCTCCCCCTTAATCTCCCCTTTAATCTCCCCTTCAATTATGCCCTCAATTTTCCCTTGATTAAAAGAGCCGGCTAGCAATGAGCGCTCAACGCTGATGCGATCCCAGTATTTATCGTAAGCAGCGAGTTCCGATCTGGTATAGGCACTTTCCTGTAAAAGATCAATGGCTTCGCGGATTTCGGGTACTTCAAAAAGCTCGGGTGAAATGGTTTCCGTTTCGTTTTTAATCTCCGACAGGTACCTTAACCACAACACCTGTAAACGCTTTTCATTATA
>CAIXKO010000635.1 GCA_903919925.1 uncultured Bacteroidota bacterium
CCCCCTGATCCCCGTGAATCTTCAGGTAGAGAACGTTTTGGGTGGCTTCCAGAATTTTCCAATATCCATCCGGAACAATTTTTACGGAATTGATCTCCGCTTCATAAACAGAGCTTAGCAAACCCGCTAATGGCCGCATGCCGCAAGTGTATTCCAGTTGCTCAAATTGCTCCCAATTCTCCGACTGATCCGGTTTCTTTAATATATCCTCAAACAAAAACTTTTCGCCTTTCGATAATTCCGGTGATACTTCCAGCACGAGCAGCTTTCCTGATCCTTTTGATTTCCGCACGTAAATCCCCGTATTACCGGCCTTGTTCCAGTAAAACCCGGGTTTCCCGCCTCCCGGTATAGTAGTTAAGTTATTAGTTCCCGTGTAAAAGGTAGTGTTGATAACAGCTATTGTATCAGCAAGATACATTCCCTTAAGAAAACCGGCCGCCACATTGCCCGGATTGCTGAAAACCAGTTTTAAATCCTGCCCCGGTCTGCCTCGCTCCAGGTATAACTCAACTGATTGGATTACCGGCATCAGCAGTTGCAGGCGGTTGTTTACAATCATCCTGAGGAGCATCAGCTGATTCTTGCTTTGAAGATAAACCCGTTTGTTTATAGCGGCGGCTTTGCTGAATTCGCCGAGGCCGGCTAACGCGCTTTCCGTACGTTGCAAAACCGAATCGGACGACATTTTTAACCGGTTTTTTTCTTGCCAGTTCATGAGCAGCCATTCATATTCTTTAATCACATCGCTATGCAATCCCAGTTGGTAGCACGATTCCGCTGCCATCAACCGCAGATTAAACGACTGCGGTTTTTTCGACGGCCATTTCCGGAACAGGGTATACACTATTTTATATTTTGCCTGGTCAAAATAAACAGGAACAGATGTCTCAATAACGCGTTCGATAGATGCCAAAACATTCGCATCGGCCTTGATTCCATTGGCAGCCTCGTACGCTGCCAGTGCAGGCAGATATTGGTGCTTAGTTTCAAAAATCCGGCCATGAAGCATTTTTTGCTGATATTTCCACCCCGTGTTATCAATACCCAAAGTGGCTAAAGTATCTGCTATTTTCAACCGGCGGGCAAGGGTACTGTCGGCCAAGGGTATAGCTTTATACCTGGCCACCAGAATATTGTATAATTTAAGGGTATCCTGCTGATCCTGTTCCGGAACCGATATCCGGTGCTTTCCCTGGCTGGCACTATCAGTAACCGATTGACTGTAAAGCGATGACACCAATAGAAAGAGTATCAGTGCCGTTTTTACAACTCTGCTGGTGATGTTCATAATCCGGTGATTTTAACAAGTAAAACACGATCGGTAGCCGGAATATAAACCTGGTTTCCGGCAACGGCATGCAGCATGACCCTCAGCTCAGGAATTTGCTTTAGTCCGGTTGTCCGGTATTTTGCCAAAGAATCAACCGGATACTTGCACTCATTGCGGGGCACAGATAGGGTATCAATCATTTTATTGGTTTTCCAATCCCCAATAATCAGCAGGTATTGATCGATTGGAGAATCTTTTGGAAACTCCTTCCAATAGATGTTTTGGGTGGGTCCGATTGGCATTAATACCAGTGAATCCCTGCCCGCGCCGGTTAATTTCAGATCGATGAACCCGTGCCAATCCGATTTTGAAACCGGACTACTGAAATCAAAAACCCGTGAAAACGGCGCAGGTGGCCTGGCCATCCGTGTGGTACTCCCCGGCAAGGACTTTGAAGATTGGCCCGTTCCTCCGGGTTGGGAATCGTTTTGGTTAAACAACAAAACCGCGATGACCATGGTAATTACCAGCACTGCAAACAGAAGAAGGTAAACTGGTTTAATTCTGCTCATAAAAGGTGGTAATGACAGTGCCTTCAATGGTTTCAACGGCTTATCAACCGGTGGATACGGTA
>CAIXKO010000636.1 GCA_903919925.1 uncultured Bacteroidota bacterium
CCATTCTCGCATCCTGGTTTGAGCTGTTTTTTGTTAACCTGTTCCGGTTACCGTATAATTCCGGATTGATAGTTTTTGTTGTGCTCCTGGTGTTGATACTGGGATGGGGAATCCGCGAAACACAACTCAGGAATTCTGTGGCATGGAATACTGCCCTGCTTGCACTGGCTTTTATGCTGACAGGCTATTCGTCCTATACCTCAATCTTGATTCGGTCAAAGGCTAATCCGCCTATGAATCAGGGTAAACCCGATAATGTGATCAACCTGATCAGTTACCTGAACCGGGAGCAGTATGGTGACCGGCCTTTGCTTACCGGACCCTCGTACAATGCGCCGGTTATCAGGCAGAAACCAGGCAGGGCAATTTATGATCGTGTGGATGGACGCTACAAAATAGTCGATCGCATATATAAACCTTTGTACGATAAGCGTTTCGTTACCATTTTCCCGCGGTTGTGGAGCAAGGAACCCAATCATGTTCAACTTTATAAAGAGTGGGCCCGGATAAAAGGGAAACCGATTGAAGTAAAGGATGATCAGGGGAAAATCAGGGTAGAATACTGTCCTACTTTTTCTGAAAACCTGACGTTCTTTTTTAGCTATCAATTGGTGCACATGTATTTCCGGTATTTTCTATGGAATTTTTCCGGCCGGCAAAACGATACCGAAAGTCAGGGAGGAATCCGCAACGGAAATTGGATCAGCGGAATCGGGTTTATTGATGAAGCACGTCTTGGGCCGCAGGGATCGTTGCCGGAGCGTGACCGAAACAACAAATCGAGGAACCGTTATTACCTTTTGCCTCTGCTGCTTGGATTTGCAGGGGCATTTTATCAGTATAAACGTTCATCCAAAGACTTTTGGGTGGTATTGCTGTTATTCCTGTTTACCGGAATCGCAATTGTTTTATACCTCAATCAATACCCCAATCAGCCCAGGGAGCGCGATTATTCTTACGCAGGATCGTTTTATGCATTTGCGATTTGGGTGGGTTTAGGGATTAGTGCCATTTGGGGCCTTTGTTTTACGGGGGTTCATAATCGGCGCTTTGGAACTACAAAAAGGAGCGCGGATACTGTACGCAAAGGATTGCAGGTTATTGGAGCGATGGCAGCGGTTTTGGCATTATCAACACCAATCATCATGGCGGTTCAGAACTGGGATGATCACAACCGTTCAAACCGGTTTATTGCCCGCGATTTTGCTTACAATTACCTGAATTCCTGTGCTCCAAACGCCATTTTGTTCACCAGCGGCGATAATGATACTTTCCCCCTTTGGTATGCTCAGGAAGTGGAAGGCGTGCGAACGGATGTTCGGGTGATTTGCCTTCCTTATCTGGCGCAGGATTGGTATATCGATCAGCTGAAGCGAAAGGCATGGCTATCGGATCCGGTACCATTTTCTTTAACGCCCAAGCAATATGGCAAGGGATTGCGCAATTATACACCTGTTATTGAACAAATTAAGGATACTGTTGACTTGTTTCGCCTGATAAATTTTGCTACCAGTGAAAATGAATCTGACCGGATTCCGTTGGAAGGGGGCGGATCGGTTAATTACATTCCAACCCGGCAATTCCGGATTGGTGTGGATCGGGAAAAGGTTCTTGCAAATGGCACGGTTCCGGCCGAAGATGCCCATTTAATTGTTCCGGAAATTTCCTGGAAACTCAATCGTACATCGCTGTATAAAAACGATTTGATGATCCTCGATCTGATTGCTCATAATAACTGGAACCGGCCCATTTACTTTACTTATATCGGGGACGAAAACAGTCTGGGTTTGGAGCATTATTTCCGTCCCGAGGGATTTACCTATCGATTGGTACCAATCAGGCAGGTGGATGAATCAGTGCAATCCGGATCCATCAACACCTCGATTTTATATGAGCGGCTGATGAAAACTTTCCGTTGGGGGAACATTAGTGACCCATCTGTTTTCATTGATTCCAATACTTATCGAACCACCCTGATACTCCAGTTGCGCCGGCGGTTTACTGATCTGGCGGCTGCACTGGTAGCTGAGGGCAAAACGGATCAGGCCCGTTTGGTGGCGGATCGGATCACCGGCTTATTGCCTGTGGCGAACTTCCGGAATGATGTATCGATACCGGGATTGGCGGAAATCTATTACCAGGTAGGTGTGCCGGATAAAGGAAATTCTTTGTTAAGAGGGTATCTCACAGAAATGGAACAGGATTTGCGGTATATTATCAGCGTGGAAAAGGAAATTGGATCTGTTTTATCGAATGAAGCTGAGCAAAATATAACCTTGCTTGGAGAAATCAGCCGTTTGGCCGAAGCATACAACCAAATGGGATTGGTGGAGGAGGTTCAGAAATTAATTGAAAAATTGCAAATCAACCCTTTATGAAGTTAGGAACAAAGCTCAGGGTATCGTTGTTTGTAAAGCCGCCAGGATGGATCAGGAAATTCTCTGCAAAAATGATTTGGAGAGTTCCGGTTGACGAGCCTGTTTTATATTTGACTTTCGACGATGGACCGGTGGCCGGGTTAACGGAGTGGATACTGGAATCGTTAAACCAGTTTGGAGCAAAGGCTACCTTCTTTTGTGTTGGGGAAAACGTGAGAAAGAATCCTGAATTATTCGCAAAAATCCTTGACGGGGGCCATGCGGTGGGGAACCATACCTATAGTCATTTGAACAGTTACCGTACCCGGCTCAGCATATATATTAAGGACGTACACCGGGCTCACAAAGAAATAGGCTCACGGCTATTTCGTCCACCATACGGGCGTATCAGCCTGTTAGCCGCGCGTATTCTGAACCGTCATTACAGCATCATTCTATGGGATGTGTTAAGCATGGATTATGATCGTGAGCTGGAACCGAGGATGGTTATGTATAATGTTGTTTCCAAGGCCCGGCCCGGGAGCATTATCGTTTTTCATGACAACATCAAGGCGCGTGAGAATCTGCAATATGCCCTTCCCAGAGTTTTGGATCACTATTCCAGAGCCGGTTACCGGTTTCTTCCTTTAGATGAAAAATTGCTAAAGGATCAAAATCCGGCATCGTAACCGCTTTTTAGTTAGTACCTTTCGGCACTAAAATAAACCAGAATTATTTGTATGAATGTATTGCTAATTGGCTCAGGTGGAAGGGAACATGCAATAGCCTGGAAACTGATGCAGAGTCCATTACTAACAAAACTTTTTATTGCTCCTGGTAATGCCGGCACTGCTTTGTGCGGGATTAATGTGCCCATTGCCGTTGACAATTTTCCGGCTTTGGCGCAGTTGGTCAGGAGTGAAAAAATTAAGATTGTGGTAGTAGGGCCCGAGGATCCTTTGGTAAAAGGAATCAGCGACTATTTCAAGGATCAGGACGACTTGCGCTGGGTAGGTGTAATTGGCCCATCGGAATCTGGTGCCCGACTGGAAGGAAGCAAGGATTTTGCCAAGCAGTTTATGGAAAAGTATAATATACCCACCGCCCGTTACCGGACTTTTTCTGTTGGGAAGGGTAATGAACAAATGGAGGCGGCCAGTGCTTTTATCAGGTCGGTTAGCCCTCCTTATGTGCTTAAAGCTGATGGGTTGGCTGCCGGTAAAGGGGTTGTGATTTTAAATGATCCTGAACAGGCGATCACTGAGCTGGGCGAAATGTTTGACGGTAAGTTTGGCCAGGCCGGGAAAAAGGTGGTGATTGAAGAGTTTCTGGAGGGGATCGAGCTTTCGGTTTTTGTATTAACCGATGGGAATTCGTGGTTATTGTTACCGGAGGCAAAGGACTATAAAAGGATTGGCGAAGGTGATACCGGTTTAAATACCGGCGGAATGGGGGCGATTTCACCGGTTTCGTTCGCAAACCCGGACTTTATGGAAAAAGTTAAAACCAGGATCATTGAACCTACCATCAACGGATTAAAAGCTTCAGGAATCCATTATCAGGGATTCATTTTCTTTGGTTTGATCAATGTTCAGGGTGAGCCATTTGTAATTGAATACAATGTGCGAATGGGCGATCCGGAAAGTGAAGTGGTGATTCCGCGGATAAAGTCAGACTTGCTGGAGCTATTCATCGCTACAGCTGAAGGAAAGCTGAATAGTAAAGAACTGGTCATATCCAAAGATTCGGCAGCTACCGTAATGATGGTTTCAGGGGGATATCCCGGCGATTACCAAAAGGGGTTACCGGTTACAGGATTGGAATTGGCGACTGATGGAATTGTTTTCCATGCCGGGACCACGATCTCTGAAAAACTGGTTGTTACAAACGGGGGCCGGGTGCTCGCATTTACTTCGGTGGATACTACATGGAAAAAGGCGCTCAAAAGATCATATAAAAACGCAAAGGGTGTTTCATTCAAAGGTGCCTTTTACCGCCGCGATATCGGCTTTGATCTGTAATTGAGGGCATTATGTTTGGGTTTATCCGATCGATAAGTTTTACAGCTCAGTTAATGGTCCCCGTAACGGGATTGATATTGTTTACCATTGCCTGGTTCTTTCCCGGCAACCTCCAGCCGGGAACCGTTTATGGTAACGGGTTCTTTTATCTGCCTGAAAATGGCTGGCTCTACGTTTTATGGACAGGCATGAACGGTTTGCCTTTATGGGTTCAGATAGCTCCCTCTTGCCTAACAGCGATTCTTACAGCAACACAACTGGTGCGTAACGATCTGGATAATACGCTTATGGGTACAAGATCATACGCAATGGCATTTGTTTTTCTCTTTCTGGTAACTTCCAATGGCCACTTTTTCTTATTTCATCCGGCCATGCTCGCTGGATTATTCATGGTACTGAGTTATCGTTTTCTTTTGGATTTATATAAGGATGAAAACGAATATTCACTCGTTTTTGCCATGAGTTTCTCCTGGGGGGTAGCGATCCTGCTTTATCCACCGATACTTTTGCTTTTCCCGGCTATTTTAGCAGGCCTGCTACTCATGGTTACCACTAATTGGAGGCACTGGCTGGTATGCCTGATGGGAGTAGCTACTCCAATTTTAATTGCTTCGGTTACCTGGTTCCTGATCGGGAATCTGGATTATGAAATTGTTACGTTTTTATCCTGGTTTGAATTGAGGCATGTATTTATTCCTGCATTTATTTCCAGGGAGCCTTTTATTACCGCATGGCTAGGCCTGATCTTGCTTATCACTGTATTTGGATCATGGAAATACCGAAATCCCAAAATCCAATCGCGCCAATTGTTTCAGGCAAATTTTGTTTTGTTCCTATCCATTTTACTGATGACAGTACTGCTGGAGCGGACATCAACCGAGGTTTTATGGCTATTGGTAATTCCGGTAACTTACCTGATGACTTTTTGGGCCTTAAAAGTGGAAAAACCATGGAGGAGGGACCTGTTCTTTTTTTCGCTCCTGCTATTCTTTGCTTTTTTTAGGATCATTAGACTGGTTTAGGAATTCCTCCGTTCCCGGCTCGTTAAAAATCTCAAATAGCCTGGCTTTGCTTTTTACTTTTTCCAGAAATTTCCAAAAGCGTTTATCCCTGATTTCCTTGCTATTCAGATCGCTTTTGACATTCTGGTCAGCAAGCGCCATCTGATGCATATAGTCCTTGATAATGCGATCGAGATAGCTTAACCGGAGCTGTAAATCAGATGCCCAATCGAGAAACGATTTTTTTAACACCCTGTTTCCCGGCTCTAAATCAATATTCATTAATCCCGGAAGCAACCCGAGAACATATTCATGAAATGATTTCCGGGTTTTTTGATCCAGTTCCATAATTTCAACATACTGTTTATCAGATCCCTTTATTCTGCCACTCAGGTGCAGGCATTCAAGAATTTCCAGGTTTATCCGAATGATCGAAAGGTGCTCGCGAAGCAAAAATACTGATTGCTCCACTTCTACGGTTCTAATTTGCTTATCCATATATGTTGCTGCAAAGCTTCTGGTGTAATTAACTGTAATACCAGAAAAAATGTTCTGTTAATTGATGATTATGGGGCGATAAAATACATTTACCCCATCAATAAAACGGATAAAATAAATCCCTGTTGTGGGATTGGTCAATTGAATTTCACGGGTATAAACCAGATTGGTTATTTGCTCATTGAGGGTATAAAGAACTCTGCCCGTTGGATCGATTACCGTTAGGTTGATCAAACTATTCTTTAACGTTTTGTACGTGATTTGAAATATCCCGCTGCACGGATTTGGGAATATGCAGATGCTAACGGATTGATCAGCAGTGTTGATCCCGCTCAATGGATACCTCAAGGTTATTTCATAGGTCTGAAAGGTTGATCCATCCTCAGCGGTAACCTTTACCGTTGCTAAACCTGGTAATTGAGCCGGGAGCGAAACAATAATTGAAGCACTTTCATCAGTAGCGGTTGCTGTAATTGCAGGGATTGTTAAGGTTCCCGATGGCAATATTAAGGTGTAAAACAGCTGCGATGGCTGAAATCCATCGATTGTTAAACCGTCAACTTTTAGATCGGCCAGTGTGGCATCATCGTTTTTAGCAACATTAATTGTTACTGAATAGGTAAGCGACGTGGTTCCATCCTGAGCGGTAACCTTAACGGAAGATATTCCTGGAAGCGCTTGAGCATCAGTGATAATTAGTGCAGCATTGGCTTGACTGGCAGTAGCCGATAAAACGGGAATATTAGTTAATCCATGAGGGCAAACAATCGAATAGTTTAGCACAGATGAAATAAATCCTTCGATTTTTAGTCCATTAACTTTCAGCTCCAATAAAGTAGCATCGTGAGAAGGGGGTTTTATTGTGAAATTAACGGAATAATCCATCGCATTAATTCCATTTTCAGCAACAATATGAATCAATGTTGTACCTGGAAGCGATTCCGGGGGTGTGATCACCATATTGGCTTTGCCATCATTGGAAATTGCAGTAACCACAGGCACCTTTTCAGTTCCATACGGAAGTTCTGACTGATACGAATGAACCGATGGTGAAAAACCGGGAATAGTGGTGCCGTTAATCATTAAGTCGGAAAGGGTGGCATCACTGTTTTTTGCCAGCGTGAACTCAACAGAATAGGTTTTATTGGTGATTCCGTCTTCTGCTGTAACGCTTACTGTGGTAATACCCGGTAATGCTGCGGTGGGGCTGATAATCACGGTGGCATGGGTATCTTTGGCTGAAGCCGTTATTACGGGTATGTTGGTGGTACGGTAAGGTAATTCGATATGGTAACTGGTTTTTTCCGGGCTGAATTCATTGATAATATTTCCATCTACCTTTAAATCAGCCAGCGATGCATCGGTTGAGGGGAGGGCAATAGTAAAGTTAATCGTGTAAATGAGAACGGTAGTTCCGTTTTCAGCGGTTACCCTCACGGTGGTTGAGCCAGGCAGAGAAACTGTCGGAGTAATGAGTTTAGTGGCGTTTAAATCGGTTGTAGTGGCTGTTATAACCGGCACATTCACTGATCCGTAAGGTAGGGTAATCGAATAAACATAAGTTGCTTTTTCAAATCCGCTGATAGCAGATCCGTTCATTAACAAATTTGAAAGGGAAGCATCATGGTTTTTTGCCACGGTAAAGCTTATGGTATAGATTTTTACAGCGATACCATCTTCGGCAGTCACCACCACCGATGTCGTTCCCGGAAGGGATGGGGCAGGGGTGATCACTTTTGTGGCCCGTGCATGCGTGGTGGTTGCCGTAACCAGTGGCACCGTTATCGTACCATAAGGCAACTCAACCTGATAGGCCAATACGGAAGCGGAAAATCCGGTAACGGTGTTCCCATCGATTTTTAAACCGGACAAGGTGGCATCCGTGCTAAAGGGATAGGCAGTAAAATCCTGATCGGCGGCGTCGCTGCTTTGATTAGAATAATTGTGAGTGAGGGGAGCAAACAAATACCTGGTTTTTTGAGGAGTTACTGTTCCGGTCCACCCGTTATCAACATCGGCCGAATAATACCCGCTGCTGTTGGTAAGTGGATTACCTGGCAATCCACTGAGCGTGACATCCTCAACACCAACTCCTTCCATGGTTTTTACATATCCGGATATATTGAAAGTGGCCGGTCTGCCGTAAATCCAATTAATTCCATCCCAGTCATCCTGATGCAGACTCCTTTTGCGCGAACCATTACTGCCAAATCCATACAACACCTTTGCCTTGTCATATTCCTCATCCCCCAGGTTTCCGTATAAATCCCTGAGATTTAACCAATGCCCGAGTTCATGGAGTGCAACCGTTTCAATGTCCATGGCCGTGTATGGCACATCAATACTGGTGCTCCAATGGTAATCCTGATTAAAAACAATATCGCATTCCAGGATTATACCGCCGGTTGACCAGATGGAAGCACGTCCAATGGTGCCGGGGCTTTCAAGGGCACCCCATGAAATTTCATTGGTGCTGTTATTGTTAAAGGCAGTATTATCGTGACTTCCATCGTATTGAAAAACAAATCCGGAATTGGCATTGTTCCAGGTATTGGCGGCATTTTTAATTGCCTGTGCCTCATCATCAATGCTGGCTAAGTTTTCATTTATTTTGAACGGGACCACCTTATCGGGCCATTTCATGAGACCGTAACCAAAAGTGACTTTAAAAATATAAGGGTTACTGGTTTGGCCCGCGGAGGTAATTACCGTAACAGGACCGCTGGCTGACGATTCCATATTACCTGGTTCAGTTCTGACCGGAACTTTGCATATTATTTCAGTATCGGACCAGCTCACTACTGGTGCACTGATTTTTGGATATCCGGTCTGAAAAAAAAACCCAACACTTCCGGTTCCCTGTGTACTTCCAAAATTTGTACCGGTAATCGTTACATCGGTGTTGGTACCTGCTGATGTTTTATCGGGGCTTATCGATATGATCTGTGCAGTGTTACCGGAATTTTCAGATTTTAACAGAAGTTTCCGGTCCAGGTTTTCACCGGTCATTTCCCTGGCTTTGCATACAGCTAGATACTCAGGCAGCAGATTTGGATTCGAAACGTTTTTTTTCAGGATATTCATAAACTCATCCTTGTTCACTGCCAGATTGCCGATCTGAACCTGGTCATTGAAAATGGAGTACTTTCCTTGAAATTCGCCCGTTACTTGCAGGGGATCACCTTTAAGAAAAAGGATAACTTCCTCATTCAGATGAAATTGAACGGATGAAGTTACCCATTGAGTGGTATCGGCAATGGTGCCGCCAGGCACTGATATTTCAACCTGCTCCGGTGCGGTTGGAATTCCTTTTATTGCCTCAAGAACCTTTAAACGAGCCGTGGTGATGATGTTTCTACCCGAAGCCGTATATTCCCATTTAGCTTGCAATGAAACCGTTTGGGCGTGAACAATCACCATGGATTGTCGCTCAATATCAGTCAGATCCAACCTTAGCATCTGGGCAAAACCAAAGGTTGGGACCAATAAGATCAGTGAAATTATTTGGATTACAGAAATATAACTTCTGTTCGATTTTTTCATGGGTACGAATCAAACAAAATCAAACCATCAGGAAACCACTTTGTTCAGCATTACTCAGCAATCAGCTGAATTACTCTGTTACAAAGTTACACGCTTTTGCAATACCAGCTAATTTCAACTACAGAAGAAGTGGATTAAAGCGGGATGTTGCCGTGTTTCCTTTTCGGGTTTGTATAGCTCTTGTTACGGGTCATATCCAAAGCCTGGATCAGTTTAAGCCGGGTATCCTTCGGGAAAATGATTTCGTCAATGTATCCAAGTTCAGCTGCACTGAAAGGATTCGCAAATCGTTCCTTATAATCGGCAATTGCAGATATCCGGCCTTCATCATCCAGATTCCGATAGAGAATGTTGACGGCACCATCGGAACCCATCACGGCTATTTCGGCGGTAGGATAGGCAAAGTTTATATCGGCACCAATATGCTTGCTCGACATCACATCATAAGCGCCACCATAAGCTTTACGGGTGATCAGAGTGATTTTAGGTACGGTAGCCTCAGAGAATGCGTACAGTAATTTTGCCCCGTGCTTGATAATTCCTCCGAGTTCCTGACCGGTTCCAGGAAGAAATCCCGGAACATCAACCAAAGTGATCAGCGGGAAATTGAAAGCATCGCAAAAACGCACAAAGCGGGCAGCTTTTACCGATGAATTGATATCGAGGCACCCGGCAAGATGGGCGGGTTGGTTAGCCACAATTCCCACCGGATATCCGTTGAGCCGGGCAAAACCGATTATCATGTTTTTGGCGAAAAATGGCTGGATTTCAAAAAAAGTATGGTCATCAACTACCGAAGTGATGATCTCCTTCATATCATAAGGTTTATTGGGATCATCGGGAACCAGTGTCTGCAAGGCTTCATCGGTCCGGTTTGGCTGATCATGCGGGGCACGGTATGGGGGGTCTTCCAGGTTATTGGAAGGAAGATAGGACATCAGCTCACGTATCATCATCATGGCCTGCTCATCATTGGTGGCGAGCAAATGCGCCACTCCGCTGCGGGCGTTATGGGTCATGGCGCCACCCAGGTCCTCCTTGGTAACTTCCTCGTGTGTAACGGTTTTAATAACATCCGGACCGGTAACAAACATATAGCTGGATTCTTCCACCATCAGAATAAAATCGGTGAGGGCAGGAGAATATACCGCTCCGCCGGCACATGGCCCCAGAATACCTGAAATTTGTGGAATAACGCCCGATGAGCGGACGTTCCGGAAAAAGATATCGGCATAACCGGCTAAACTTTGCACCCCTTCCTGGATACGTGCGCCTCCGGAATCATTGAGCCCGATAACCGGTGCACCCATTTTCATGGCCAGATCCATCACTTTCACAACCTTATCGGCATTGGAACGGCTCATGGTTCCGCCAAAAACGGTAAAATCCTGAGCAAAAACATACATCAGCCGACCTTCAATTTTGCCATATCCGGTTACCATGCCATCACCCGGAATTTTTTTATCCTCCATGCCAAAATCATGATTCTGGTGCATCACCAGCTTATCCATTTCAACAAACGATCCAGGATCAAGCAGTGCCAGCACTCTTTCGCGGGCCGTTTTTTTACCGGCCAGATGCTGTTTGTCAATACGATCCTGACCTCCGCCCATTTCAGCGGCTTTAGATTGTTTCTCGAGTTTATCGAATTTGTCCTGTAATGCCATAATTTTCTTTTTATTCCAACACAATCATAATCTGATCACTATCCACTGTATCTCCGGGCTTAACCATAATGTTTTTCACCTGGCCATCGCGTCCGGCCTTATATTCACTCTCCATTTTCATAGCTGAAACGATTACCAATGTTTGCCCGGCTTTCACCACATCACCCTCTTTGGCAAAAACTTCCATAACTTTTCCAGGCATTGGCACCTTAATCAAATTGCCGGTGTCGGCTGCCAATCCCTGATTACGGCTTCTCAAATATTTGGTTTGAGCATCAATAATCTCTAAATCAAATGATTGAAAGAAGGTATTTACGGTATATTTCGTTTGACTGTTAGTTGGGATAGCCTCCACATTGTATGATTTCCCCTCGTTAAGCAACGAGTAAATTCCTTTGGAAACCTCCACCAGGTCGATCTCAAAAATCTTGCTGTCAATTTTAAAAACGTACCGGCTTCCGGCTTGCTCGAGGATTTCAACCTCGGCTGTTCGTGCCTGATTTGGTAATTCTATTTCCATTTACACTTTACAATTTCAAATTAATCATCAACATTTGATTATTACAGTTTGTCCGGGATCTAAAAACAGGTATTCCTGTCATTTGTTGCGTCCGGCTATTTTCCAGGCCGATTCCAAGGGAGTGGTTGTTGGAATGACCTGTTGTTTTTCCCGTCTTTTCAGATAATCAACATATGCAACCATGATGCTCACATCCTGACAGCTCAGGTTACAACCCCGTATATTGAAAAGAGTATCCCTGTTATTCTCAATAAACCCTGTATCATATTGACCAAGAATAAAATCGGTAGTTTCCATGATTCTTTCCAAAAAGGGTATGGAAGTTTTTATACCGGTAATC
Organism: uncultured Bacteroidota bacterium; assembly: GCA_903919925.1. Taxonomy (GTDB): domain Bacteria; phylum Bacteroidota; class Bacteroidia; order Bacteroidales; family UBA12481; genus UBA12481. The sequence continues at coordinate 11,948 of CAIXKO010000636.1, forward strand.
TTGTACTCGTGGAGGGCGCGCTTCATCACCTGAATTGCCTCGTAACGATTTGAACCCCAAACAATCAGCTTCGAAATCATTGGATCGTAATAGATAGGGATTTCATATCCTTCATAAACGTACCCATCAACTCTGACACCTAGTCCGAGGGGTTCCGTAAGATGGCGTATTCTCCCCGGGCTGGGCATAAAATTATTATCCGGATCTTCTGCATAAATGCGGCATTCAATGGCATGTCCCCGCTGCACCACATCTGATTGTTTTATTTTCAGATGTTCGCCAGCTGCAATAAGGATCTGCTCTTTAACGAGATCCACACCAATTACGCGTTCGGTGATTGGGTGTTCCACCTGCAGACGCGTGTTCATCTCTAGAAAATAGTAGTTCAGATCATTATCGACAAGGAATTCGATTGTTCCAGCGCCTTCATAACCCACTGATTTCGCTGCCTGAACGGCATGTAGCCCCATTTGCTCACGGATTTCAGGGGTGAGGAGTGGAGAAGGAGTTTCCTCCACAATTTTCTGATGGCGGCGCTGAACGGAGCATTCACGTTCACAAAGATGTATAACGTGGCCATGCTGATCGGCTAGTATTTGAAATTCAATATGATGTGGGTTTTGAACAAATTTCTCCACGTAAACGGTATCGTTCCCAAACGAAGCTTTTGCTTCCGATCGGGCGGCACGCAGGGAAGGGAGAATTTCAGATTCGGTTTTTACAAGGCGCATTCCTTTACCTCCGCCCCCGGCCGAGGCTTTAATCATGACCGGAAGCCCGATAGCGCGAACAACTTCCAGGGCCTGTTCATCAGTTACCAGCTTATCATTTGTGCCGGGCACCACAGGAACGCCTGATTTCACCATGGTTTCACGCGCAGTGATTTTGTCACCCATCGTTTGAATCACCTCAGGGGTGGGTCCGATAAAAATGATTCCTTCCTGCCGGCACCGGGCCGAGAATTTTGCATTTTCCGAGAGAAAACCGTAACCCGGGTGAATGGCATCGGCCTGGCATTTCTTTGCTACCTCCAGAATTTTTTCCATATTGAGATAGGATTCGCTGGAGGGAGCCGGGCCAATGTGGTAGGCCTCATCGGCATACCTGACGTGCTGTGAGGTTCTGTCGGCGGCAGAAAATACCGCTACCGTAAGTATCCCCATTTCGCGGCAGGAGCGCATAACCCGCAAAGCGATCTCGCCGCGGTTAGCGACAAGTACTTTTTTAATCATGTATAATCAATCAGTTAGGTTAAGGTGGCAAATATATAAGTTTTTAGATAAGTACAGATATACATGGGATCGGGCTGAGAAATTGGGCTAAGTTAGGTAGGGGTTGAAATTCTTCAGCCCGTCCAATCTTCAACCCTTACAATTTTCAACTCAGAACTTAAAGAGCTTTTTACCGTTTTTATGCTCATCGGTGCCTTTCTAACAGCTTATGGAGCTTCGGATATTTTTCAGGGCAAATGAATTATTTACATCAGAAGTCTTAAATAGGTTGTTTCTTTATATTTAAAACCACAACAACCAACCATGAAAACCCTCTTCAACATCTCAATTTTACTGGCTTTCCTGATTCCCGGCCTCCAGGCTCAACTTTCCCCAGAAGTTTATAAACTCGATACCAAATCCTGGCCCACGGAGGTTATCGCGCTTGATAAAATCATCAAAGAGATCCGGGTGATTTCATTGGAAACCAAGCCCGAATGCCTGATCGGATATATCGGCCATATACTGATGACCCCTGAAATGATAGTCACGGCGGAAACCAAACCCAACCAGGCACTTTGCTTTGATTTAAAAGGGAAATTCCTGAGGAAATTAGGTACAATCGGAAAAGGCCCGGGCGAATACCAATCTGCAGGCAGTGTTTTGTTAAACAAGGATAAGCAGGAGATTCTTCTGTTTGATTCGGAGTTGCGGAAGATCAATTTTTATAAAACAGATGGACGATTTCTCCGGCAGAGCAGCCTGAAATCCGGTGGCATGGAAATAAAACTCATCAATAAGGATCTTATCGCCATTCATGCAGGAAGAATGGGTATGAACCAGGAAAAATGTGAGCTGGCTGTACTGAAAATGACAGGTGAAATTCAAAAACCCTTCTTTACGTTTTCCGAACAAATCTGGGCCGATTGCTGTTGCGGATTTGCCAATGGAACAAAACCCAATTCGGTGCTCTATCACAAAGCTTTCGACTACCAGATTTACGAGGTCTTTGAGGATCGGGTTAACACCTTACTGACACTGGATTTTGGAAGTGCCAGGCTCGACTCTTCTAAATATATGAATACCAAAGAATTTTTTAATGCCGGTAAGGACAAAGGAAAAATTCAGGGTTTCAACATGCTTAACAATACCCCCGAACACCTGGCCGCAAGCATCCAAAGCGGGAACCGGATCCGGGGTATCTGGCTACTTGACCACCAATCCAAAAACCATCAGTTTCTGGCTGTGGACCGAAATACGATCGGCACTTTTAAGGATATTCCGGTACCGGCTCCCCGCCAGACCGATGGATCCTGGTTTGTTTCTTCAATACTTGGCTTAAACTGGAATGAAGCAATCGGCAAACTTACTGAGGCCCAAAAGGTTATTCTCCGGAAAGAGGTCCCTGGATTTACTGAAGCGGAAAAGGTAGCGATGGATGGCAATCCGGTTCTGGTGCTATATCGGTTTAAGGACTTTTAACGTATTACAATCAGTTTATAAAACCGTATATTTGTATCAGTATGTGCTGAATATGAAAATAGCAAACCCGATATACGACGTAGTCTTCAAGTATTTAATGGATGACAACATGATTGCCAAACTGATGATTTCTAAAATCATTGGTGAGGAAATCGAGTCATTGGATTTTCAACCAAAGGAATCCGTTGCAAAAATTGAATCTCCAACACCGGATAGTGAAAAAGTAAAGGCTTCATTTACTGTTTATCGGCTTGATTTTGCTGCAAAGATCAAATTATCAGGAGGCGGGTTTAAACAAGTACTCATTGAAATTCAGAAGGCAAAGTTTCCGACGGATATCATGCGATTCCGCAAATATCTGGGACAACAATACTTTACAGACAAAAACATAACCACCAAAAACATAAAAGGCGCAATGAGCTTGAACAAATGTTAAGTATTTTTGACCAAAGCCAGAAAGAAAGTAATCACATATTAAATATTAACGAAAAAGATTTTCCGGAAAAGTATCGTGATATCGTTCGCAAGTTACAAAGGGCCATTTTGGATGATGAGATACAGAATACCATGGATATTGAGGATGAAATCATTGCTGAATTAGCTGATAAAGAAAGGCGGATCGGGGATTTAATCGATTGTATAAATCAAAAGGATACTGAAATTAGCAAGAAGGATACTGAAATTAGCCAAAAGGATTATGCTCTAAACGAAAAAGATAAATTAATAGAAGAACTTAAACGCAAATTAGGTGAGAAGTAAATTGCGTTTAAAAATCAATGAATTGCGAATCTGTCATCGATTTGGTCTTCCCTTAATATCGAACTTGTAAAATACGAGGATCGGATTATCGTCCATACTAACTATAATGCATCTTTGTTGGTTTCCAGGGGGATAAACCTTATTTTGCCGAATTCTGGCAGTGATGAAAGAATTGGATTATGATAATCCAGTTTGAAAATTTGATAATCCTGAATTGCTTTTTTTGATTCGATATTATTACAACTAATTAAAAAAAGGCGACATATCAAACCGAGATCATTTGTTTAGCGAATTCAAAAGATACTTGATTATTATATAGTTACCATCCGGATTTATCTGAATCCCTTTTTTGGAAAGCCCGGTTTTCCAAGCTTCCGAACCTTGAATATATGCTGGTGAAACAGCCGTGTAAAGCACGTTGTCATCGCTCAATCTGAAGGCTGGGAGAAAGAGGGGACCTGGCTCAGGATTCTCAGGCAGACGGAATAGTTTCCCCGATTTTTTATTGAAAAGGAGTGAATAAAAATCAGAACCAGCCATATTGATAAAATCCTGTTTGCTCAACAACAGGTATAACCAATCCTTATTTTCCAGTGCTTTAAAAACCAGCCAGAGTACCCCTTCTCCGAATAACTTTTGCTGGTCTGCCGTCACCATTGCATCGTAAGAAGGCATTGTTGATCCAACGTCAAAAATGTAACTCAGATGGATCGTATCTTTTTCGATTCGGAAAATTCTGTTGTCGTAAGGCTGGTAAAACAGGACTGATCCCATGGTTGTAGTCCCGAAAGCCTGTACTGCCGGTGCCATGAGGTTCTGATTCCTCTGCAGGAATGAATCGACCGGAGCAAGAGTTACACGGTCTAAACTATGAACAAGGTGCTGGCTAAATCCGCTGTAAATGCAATAATTACCTGACCCGGGTAGGTGTGCGAAAGAATATCCAAATGGAATCGTAGCACTCAGCTTTTGACGGAATTGGCCGTCAGAGGTATATTGAAAAATATCGGTTGTTTTACTTCCTGTGAGAATTTCAAGTCCATTCTTTGATATCAGGGCATCTTTGATCTGCGTGTATTCACCGGGACCTTGTCCGAATTTCCCAATTGTTCGTACAAATTTCCCATTCCTGTCAAACTGAAAAATGACCTTTTTCTGGAATTGGTCGACCAGAAAAAAATCTGTGGTATTGTTCAGGAATGGAGCGTACTCTGGCAGAGCTGATTCTGGCGTGAACTCCAAAATCGTAAAATCAGATTCAGCAAGAATTTGCTCAATTGGAACATTAATAAATTCTGATTCGGCAATTCGAATTGTGCGTGGTTCATTGTCAATCATGGGAGTGCAGGAAAACGACGAAACAAGAATTAAGATAATCAAGATGTTAAGCGGACTTTTCATGTTATAAGAATTTTAGGTTAGGTGTTTTTGTTTCGGTCAAAAAGTTACCATGACTGACAATAATTTTCAATTGTTTAATTTCATCACTACAATTGCAAAGTTCTGAGAACCGGCATAGTCTTCATCCAATTTGATGAGTTTGTCGCGGACTTCAGGAAACTTTACCTGCCGCTGACGTACACACGCCATGTCAAGTGTTTCGGATGTCCAGCCAGGCCTGATCAGGCGGATTATTTCATTTCTTTCCGGAAAGTAGTCGTATAAAAAAAATGGCTCCAAACCGTAAATATCGTTATCAATTGAAGAAATGACCCAACCGACACGTGAACCGGTATCGCAGGCAATAGGACGATCGATTGCAAAAGCAGCTTTTGTTTTCTTATCAAAAACTAAAGCCCTGGATAAACCGTTCTCAACAATCGTTACAAATAGATATCCCGGCACGTCCGTTAAGTGGATTGCCTGCGTACAAATGTCGTACTGCCCGGGAACATAGAGTTTCATCTGCCCTTTTTGCAGATCGAAACAATGATTTCGGATATCCAGATGGTAACGCGGTCGGGCGGTGCCCTGCCGATCGATATAGTAAACGGTATCCTTACCAGCCTCCCAGAAACAGGTGCTATCTCCAGAAAGCGCAAGGGGTAAAATAGAAGCTGAAGGCAGCAGCTTCCTCATCCGTACCGGGCCTGGGCAGGATTTTTAATGTCAGATTGAAATCCAGATCATATTTCAGGATGCTCGCATAACCCGTACTGGCTGTTCCAGGCCGTCTGAAAACCACATAGATGCTCCTATTATCAAAGAACTTGACAACCTC
>CAIXKO010000637.1 GCA_903919925.1 uncultured Bacteroidota bacterium
CTCATTCAGTTCGGCAGCCTCAATGGATAGTGCAATTGCCAGATCCTTGGAATTGTGGAATTGCGCCCAATGGCGCTCATCACGGAAGCGGATGAGGAAGTCGGTAATTTCTGCTAGGTTGGTCATTTGTTTTTTGACTCTTGTTTTTTAAGGGGGGAGCAATGGGGTAGGCAATCTAAGTCACCTATCTTTAGATTTTTGTTACAAATTGCGATCTGGCTTTAGTATCATTTTTAATCCCTTTTAATTTGCAGTAATTCAGTAAATCATCAATATCAACTACGAAATCCCGGACTATAAAACCTTCCGAAATCAGACTCATTTTTACCGATAAGTATGAATTATGCCAATCTTTCCAGGTGGCGTGTAGTTTTTCCGGATCCTCGGCAGTATTTACAAATCTCTCCCAATCTTCTTTTTTATAATAAGCCAAATTTATAAATCCTGCCATCTTGGCTATAATATTTAGGAAAATCGTCTTAAAGATAAAGAAAGCAATTGAGCCAGCTGGTAAATTGGCGCTTAATAAAATTGGCACATTACTGTTCAACTTTCACAAGATACCGATCAATAAATATCTTTCTTTTCCTCCCCGCCTCCCCGCCAATCACATACTCACCAGCCATCTCCTCCGGTACCGTATCTTCAAACTTGCGACGGATTCGGGAGATCACCTGACTCAAGCAATCCCTTTTGTTGGCACAGATATCATCAATCCAGGCTGTTGTCGAATTTAGCCATAAACAATAAAACCGGAGGTAACAGGTAAACAATAGAAATGAAAACTGAAGATGGTTTCAAAGGATAACCGGTTTAAAGGGATTCGTATTGCCCTGTGCAATAATATAGAGCAGTTGGGATTCAGATACAAAAAAGGAGGCTGCCCTTATGAGACAGCCTCTTATTTTGTTGGTGGGACTGGGAACCGAAATGAGGGGAGTGGTGGCGTGGATGCGGGTCGATTTGTTATGATTGGGGTTGATTGAGCACGGCAGGCATGGATGCGAATGTGGTTGATATTATTTTCAAACTGCTATATTTTCTGATATTTTAAAACATGGCAATTTGTACCGTCGCTCCCGTCGAGTGCCACACCGCACGGACAATACAGGTATTCAGGTTCATTGTTGGCGTCCATTAACAACTGGGGCCTCTCAAATTTAACCTTCCTTGTGTAACGCACGTTTGCAGTCTCAGGGATATGGCCATCCAGATAAAACCGTTCAAAATTATGAAATCCGGACAATGGTTCAGGGCTGAATTTTAGTCCGTCTTCGGATATCCAAAGCAAGCCTCCACCCTCTTCGAGGATCCCGTGATTATCCGTGGTCAACAGGCAGATGTGGTTCCTCCACAAAAATGCATAACCGTCCTCAATCACTCTTTCATTGGCTGTAATTGGTTTATTACGTATAATATACGGACCTTCGAGATGATCGGAAACGGCGAGTCCCATGCTTACCTTTCCCTCAGGACGCGGGCCCGACATAGCCTTGAAATACAAATGGTATTTCCCGTTTGGATGCTTGATGATGCTGGGGTTATTCACCCCGCAACCACTCCGGTAACACCAGATGGTGCTATCGTCAGGCGGACTTAACAGGGGCTCATCCTCATTGGGGATATCGGTCCACTTACCATTGATATCGTTGCTGACAAGCATTCCTATTCTCTGGTTCGGACCGTGCATTTTTGCGCCATCATTAGCAATATATACCAGGACATATTTATTATCAATTTTCCTGATATTAGGATTGTGGTAGCCTGCAGAATTCCATTTTCCATTCCCTTTCCCTTTTCCCACAATTTCCCTGAACCGGAAGGGCCCTTCCGGATTCCTTGAAGTATAATGGGCAATTTCACTATTAAATCTCCAGCCTGTATCAAAAGCATTTTCGGATGACCACCGGGCACAAAAAAGATGGACAATTCCCTGGCTGTCGCGGATGGGAGAACTTCCCCAGATATCGAAGCCGGGTTCATTTACGGCCACTCCGATATATTCCCAGTAGTCAGCCAGCGCTGTTGGAACCTTTATGCTTTCATTCGTGGTTTTTGTAAGTAACGGCGCTTTTCCCTTGTTTTTCGCCTCTTTACAGGAAATGAGGAAAACGAAGGAAAGCAAAATGGCTGAAAGGGCTGTTCTGGTCATTTAAATATTTCAATATGAAAGAAGGTATGAAAAATGACTATAAAATATTTGACATCAAAACTTTTCAGAAATTAGACCTAAGTTGCTTTGCATGTTGTCCTTTTATTCTTGATAAATATGAAATACCTGGAGATGCAGAATCGCTTATTTCAGAGTTTCAGGATTACCGATCAGCAGCCGATTATTCGCAGGTTATGGAGCTTGTTTCCGGGCCCCCTTTTCCAGAATAATCGCCGGCAGTTCCTGGGTTTTTACGAATGTATTGAATTCGGCCACCTTTTTCTCGACCACTTCATCAGTTTCCTTCACCGATCGGTCAATCTTTGCAGAAAGATCATCGTAAACCACATAGGCATTCCGGGTGGGCCGTGAATCAACTGAGGCCACATTGGATCCGAGCCCGGCCATTTTATCGTTGAGCATGATCGGGTACGCCAGCACATCCTGCGGAGCTTTTGCCTTGGGCTGCATCAGGGTGGCTTCCAGCCGGTCGAGATCTGCCAGCATGGGTTTGACAAGTTCCTTCATCTTTCCGGCCATAACCGTATCTTTTACAGAGCCTATGTATCCATTGACTTGTGTTCTTACCTTCCTGATATGGTTGATCGCGGTATGGGCTTCCGAAATCTTTCCATTGATTTTCTGTAGGAAGTCAAATTGTTCTTTCAGATCAGCATCACTGACCGATACACCCGGATCTTTCAGTATTTCAATGGGTTGTTCCGAAACAATTGATTTACCGACCATCAATCTCACCCGATAAGAACCGGGTACCACTTTGGCTCCGACTCCCGATCCCGCCCACATGACATTCGTCCCTTCAACCGAAACGGCATTCGGATACCTCATATTCCAGACAAATGAATTCATGCCAGCTTTTGAAGTTAGTATCCCCGGTCTTTCTGCCTTCCGGTCAGCATAAAAATCCTTTGAAACCAGAACCGGTTCGCCATTTACATCTTTTACCGATGAATAAGTGATGATAGTATCCCCACGCTGGGTCAGAAATTGAAGCTTCACCTCACCAACAGGCTGGTTTTTAAAATAATATCTTAAAATAACACCATTGGACGCGTTCGTTCCCTCGTCTGTCAGACCCAAATATTGTCCACCGCTCAGTCGGTAGGATGGCTTCGGCCGAAAAAGGTAACTATCACCTTTGGCAGTTCCGTCCATAATTTCATAGAGCGGTGTGATATCATCCAGTATCCAGAACGATCGGCCATGCGTTGCCACCACCAGGTCCTTTTCGCGTTTCTGGACCTGCAGATCGCGGATCGGAGTAATCGGAAGATTCAGATTCAGACTCTGCCATTGCCCTCCATCATTGAAGGAAACATAGATTCCACGTTCAGTTCCGGCGAACAGCAAGCCCGGTTTGTTCGGGTCCTCGCGCACCACCCTGCAATACTCATCCGCCGGGATGCCATTGGTAATCTTTGTCCAGGTCTTTCCGTAATCTGTTGTCTTAAAAAGATAAGGCGCCCGGTCTCCAAACATGTACCTGTTTGCAGCCAGATAGGTCTTCCCCTTCGTATGCTCCGAAGGATGTATCATGCTGATGAGCGCGAAATCCGGCAATTGGGAAGCAGGTATGGTTACGTTCGACCAGTTTTTTCCATTATCTCTTGAAATATGCACCCATCCATCATCCGAACCTGACCAGAGCGCCCCTTGCTCCGCCGGTGATTCGGCAAATGTAAAGATGGTGGCATAAACTTCAGCGCCGGTCATGTCACGTGTGATCGGCCCACCGGTTTCCCCGGTCGTTTTCGGATCGTTACGGGTGAGATCCGGACTGATAACCTCCCACGACTGGCCCGCATCATGCGTGACGTGGACAAATTGGGAAGTCACGTACATCCGGGCAGGATCATGAGGGGAAAATACAATGGGGTAAGTCCACTGAAAGCGATACTTCTTGGCCGCTGCCGCTGAACCGATATTTGCTTCGGGATAGGGTGAAATATCACGGTTCTGCTCCGTTTTTTTGTCATAGCGCGAAAGCGATCCGTCATATTCCCCTCCAAAAGTAACCAGAGGGTTGAGTGGATCCGACTGGATATAGCCTGCTTCTCCTCCGGCAACCGGATACCATGAATCTTCACCGATACTGTAGCCTCTGGTGCGGGAAGCTATTCTGACTGAGGAATTGTCCTGCTGTGCACCATACACGTTGTATGGAAAATCATTATCAACCGAAACATGATAAAACTGGGCCGTTGGCATATCTTCAGTAGTGAAGGTCGCCCCGCCGTTAAAAGTAACCTCGGCACCTCCATCATCGCCGATCAGGAAATTATCAGAATTATCAGGATTTATCCAAACATCATGCGTATCCCCGTGATGGACAGGTATGACCTGAAAAGTCTTCCCTCCGTCGAAAGATTTCCATGCATTCACATTGAGCACAATCAATCCGTTTTCATTCCCCGGATCTGCTGCAAGGTTGCTGTAATACCACGGACGTTGCCAGAGGTTTTTGTCTTCATTGATCAGTGACCAATGTTCCCCTCCATCGTCGGACCTGAATAACCCGCCCTTTTTATTTTCGATAAGTGCATAAATCCGTTCTGAATTTGCCGGGGAAACGGCAATGCCGATTTTGCCCAGGATCCCGAATGGCATCCCGGGCTTTTCATTCAGGCAGGTCCACGTATCGCCTCCGTCCAATGATTTATAAAGTCCGGATCCCGAACCTCCCGAGCTCATGGAATATCCATTCCGGTAGGCCTGCCAGAGGGCAGCATACACGATCCCGGGATTATTCGGATCCAGTCTGACGGCTGCTGCGCCGGTACTGTCGTTCAGGCTCAGCACCTGTACCCAGGATCTTCCGCCGTCACGGCTCCGGTAAACACCCCGGTCCTTGCCCGGACGAAAGGGATTACCCAAAGCTGCGATAAAAACAACATCCGGATTCTTCGGATCTACTTCAATATTGGCTATGGCATCAACCTTTTCGCAACCGATTCTTTTCCAGGTCTTCCCGGCATCTGTCGATTTGTACATGCCGTCGCCAAACGAGATATTGGAGCGGATATCGGCTTCACCCATCCCCACATACACCACATTTGGATCGGAGGGTGCTACAACGATTGCCCCTACCGAGCTGGATTTGAAGGTGGAATCTGAAACCGGAAACCAGTTGTTCCCTCCGTCGACCGATTTCCATACCCCACCCCCGGTTGCTCCGAAATAGTAGGTCAAAGGTTTGCCCTTAACCCCTGCAACAGCCAATGACCGTCCTGCCCTGAACGGACCTATATTGCGCCATGACAGTGCATTAAACAGACTGTCGGATATGCCGGTGGTGCCCGATTTTGTAGCATCTCCGGGATTTTTTGCACTTTTTTGGGCAACGGCAATGCCCGCAAGGCAGATAGCCATAAATACAACTATTACCTTAATGGCCGAAAAACGGATGGAGTTCAGGTTATTCATAGGTTATTTACCCGCAAAAGGAACGGGACTTAGGGAAATTGGATCAGGTTTATAGAAATTTGAGGCGATAGTCTCTGCGCTTTTGGTTGCCTGCTCCATCGACGCGGCAGCAACTTCCGGTGAGTAATCCAGGGGCTGAACATTTATAAATGTAATATCTGTGATTCCGCTGAAACCAAAGATGGCTCGCATATTTCGCATCTACCGAACCGCCGAAAACCTCAGGAAGTTTCATGTTGTTCAGGTCCAGGTCTTCAACCACCAGATCGGGATACTTCTTCTTCAGTCCCTTTAAAAACACCTAGCCAATAATGGTTGATCTCGACTTATCGCCTCTTGGCGACGCATTGATATTCAGAATCTTCATAATTAAAATTTTTAAGTTGTTTACAATTCATTCATTATTATAACACACCTTATAAAAATTTGTTCAGGAACAACACCAGTCTTTTAATACTTCCCGTCGGCCGAGAGCATTTTCAGTTGACTACAATTTGTAGTCAACTGACTTCCTTCAACCTTTAGCCTGGTTTTTAATACGCTCCAATACTTGCGTGGATTTGGGCTCTCAGTTAAAACACCGACCACATCAACTATTGAAAAAAACCACTTCTACTTTTCGTCATCCCGGTGGGTTCGTATTTGCCTGTTATTGAATAATTTAATGGCGGTATTTTGTGTCATATATTTGGTTTAACAATCAAAAGTAGTCTTTAAATTTCGATCGACATTAGTACCGGTCATCTCAACCTGGGTACAATCTGTACCTCGGTAGACTTTGAGCATTCTGTCCCGAAGCTGAATTGTTTAGGGTATCGCTTGGCATCAATGAGCTAGCCACTTTGTTAGGCAAGATGTTTGACACCAAAGGTGCTAAAAAAAGCGCTAAAGATTGTTATACAATGCTTTAGCGCTTTAATAGTAGTGGGCCCAGCTGGGCTTGAACCAGCGACCCTCTGATTATGAGTCAGATGCTGCTAACCAACTGAGCTATGGGCCCTAACCTTGCCCCTTGCGGGACTGGGTGCGCAAAGATAAGAAAAATATCAATTTCCAAGACCCTTATTCCTGTTAGGATGCAGGAAGATGCAGGAGAAAATGCGACCGATAACGTATGGTCGTTAAACAGGCAAAATCCAAAGGCGGAATCAATAAGAAAACAACACATTGGGCAGGAAATGGGCACGACATCCGGACACCTATCTGGTCCCGATTGAACCCACACTTTCGACCGATCCGGTTTCCTCAGGACGAAAGGATGTTGGGTTGGCCTGATAAAGGTTTCAAGCCGGATTTGGTGTTTATGTACAAAAGGTATACTATTATCGGTAAAAGGATGACAATGAACAATTACCAAAAAGCAGGTCGCCAGAGAGTGCCCGCAG
>CAIXKO010000638.1 GCA_903919925.1 uncultured Bacteroidota bacterium
GGGGATCCACCCGAAACCGTTCAGCTCAAACCCCCGGTCAAAATGCAGCGATTGGGTATGCATCACTGAAAGTTGGCCGATATCCAGTCCCCATTCGCAATAATTCTCGATCGGTCCCACTCCACGTCTGCTTGAACCGCCGTTGTATGGTGTGGTTCCGCTGATTCCGCCACTCAGTTTAGCACAAAGGAAATCCACGCTCCAGCCGTCGAGATTTACACAGTCGATGAAATCCTTTTTCCCTTGGGCTGGTTTGCAAAAATGCTCAGTTGATGGGTAAAAAGGGTATGATGGAGATCCATCGGCGCCCCCGCCATCCACGGCATGCTGGCTCCAGATTACCCCATGAGCAGTGTGGATATTCTCTTTCTCCGCAAGATATCGCAAAGTATCGGCGGCAATAAAGCCTCCCATAATTGATTTTGGACGGTACCCGCCGCCAACAAATCCGGAAATTATTTCGATGGCTTCACTCATTTCCCGGTTCACCCGTTCACGCGGAAGGTACATCGCCGGGAAATATCCGGGAAAATAGGATATCTCATCACCATATTTTTCATGGCATTCAACCGTGTATTTCCGGATATCGCTGTAGTGATCTCGCTTATCTTCCAATGCATTCAGGGTAAAACCCCAGGTGAGCCGCCCATCCGGATTGTTCTTTGCGAAAGTTTCGCGCAAATCCCGCACCACCTGTAATGTGTGAAAATTGTATTCTTCGCGCGGGTGCAGCTTCACATCACGTGATACTTCCCAGGGGGTGGTGCGGATCATGATGCACAAGGTCACAAACCGGCCACCTATCAGTTTGGGAATGCCTTGATTATCCGGTAGATTCCGGTTTTCAGGCATCTTGATGGAACCGGTCAGAGGCAATCCCGAAGCCGTTACCAGTCCCGCCCCGGTAATGATTGATCCCTTAATAAAATTACGGCGTTCCATACTAAATTATTGCTTTTCCATTTTCAATTTAAAATTTTTAGCGAGGCGATAAACTCCTGACTTTGCAGCCCCTTCAAAAACAACAAATTGATGAGCTTTTAATAATGCCATATCTCTTTGCATTGTTGCACGTGCCACAACAACAGCAAGCATAAGATCTTTCAATTACAGCATCACTTAGAGCATCACTTAGAGCATCATGAACTCGTCTTTTTACAGCATTTAATCTACCTCAATTCAATGATTGTGTCAACATCATCCCACAACGCAGAAGAATCCACTGACAGTGTAATTCCTGATTCCGATTGGTCCATCTTGATTTTATACCTTCCATTCAAAACTTTGGCTGAGGTAAAGCGGCGTCCGTCGGCCGGCTTTGGAAGCTTAAAAGTAGTGCCCTTCGCAGGCTTAAGCAGGTGAACATAAGTTTTTTTTCCATCAGCCGATTCGGTTGCAGCGTAAGCCAGACCGATGAGCGGAGTACCGTCTTTAGTGATAAAAGCATTACTGGGATGGGTCCCGAAAAGCGAGGGGCCGGCCTTTTTTGCAAGTGCGCCCAAACGTTCACAGAATGACCGTATGCCCAGTTCCCACCGCCCGCCCGGATGCGGACCGAACGACCAGGCAACGCCGCCACCTGTAGCTCCCTGAACCGCTGCCTGAAGCACGGTATATTGATAAGCAAGCTCCGGGCAAAATATCACCGTTCCCGATAAGGCCCACCATTCGTAGGCAATTGTGTGGCACATCATCCAGGTGGTAGCGGGGTAGGGTGATTCCATCCGCTCCCGGGCCGCAAAATCAACCAGGGCAGGATTCAGCCCTGAGTTCTGGATGCGCCATGCATTCGGCATCCTTGCTGTGATCGTCTTTTTCAGCCTGGCTGCATCTACCTGAGGAGGCAAACCCCCATCGATGTATAATCCGGATAAGTCCTTTCCATACCGGACAGCCAATTCATCAAAAACCTCATTGATAAAGTCGTTCCAGCGCTTATACGGAGCAGGATCGCTCCACCCGCTGCGAACCTGGTCTTCTTTCGTAAAGTCATGGCCATCACTGGGATGCACATAGAGAATCAATTTAATTTTTCTCTCTTTCAAAGCATTAATAAGATCGCGGATTACATCGCGCTCAGAGCAATGGCCAGGTAGCCATTTTTTCATCACCTCGCTCGGATATAAAGCATTCATGTTGGCATGCCAGGTAGTGAAAATCACGTACTGCGCACCCATCGATGCAGCGGTTTTCGCCAGGTCAACCGCATCAAAATTATCAGCGAGTTCCTTCAGCGACTGAACCTGCGACCCGTCGGCCCATTGGGTTGATCCCCACTGATATTCCTTTGCCGGATTCATGTAATGCACAAAAAGCCCCAACTTCATGTCCTGATAGGAGCTGCCTGCATTTTGCAAATTACCGGCTTTTTGGCCTTGGGCACATATGGCCGGGGTTAAGGTAAAAACCAGGATGGTAACCAGGTCACAAGTCCAGCCAGGTAGTCTGAATCTCCTATCCATCTTCTTTTTGTTTTTTAGATTATTTGTTTGATTGGTATCCAGATTTCCTCTTCCGATGAGGGATCTTCATTTTTATACTTTTCTCCTAAAATCTCAAAATGTGGCCTGCAATCAATTGAATATCCAGATGTTGGCAACCAGCTTCCGAAAATGTACCCGAATGTCCGCGGCCCCTCGCTAGCCGCTCCCTTATGGATGAATACAGCATAGAGTCCACCCGGAATTATAAAAGTATCCATGCCGGCAGGGACCGTATTAAAGTTGGCAACCTCAATGGCTGCCCATTTTTCAAAGGGCTCATCCGGGTTGAATTTTGAAAAATCAAACGATGGTCCGTACACCTGCAAAGAATATAAATCGGCTGTCAGGTTATTGATTATTTCTTTTCGTATGGGCATGAAATTTCGCCACAACTCAAAAGTTCTATTCTGGCTAAATGTCATTTCCAGATGCTGCCCAATGAGTTTCTTTTCCGCTAATAATTTGATTTTTGCTTCTAAATTAATCATGATTGAACGATTGTAACAGGTCGTTAATGTAGTTAAAATATCTTTTTAAAGGCAAATGATCCTGGTCCGATCATCATTCTCCAGGTAAATGGTCATTTTGTTTGTATAGGATTATCTTTATTGAAATTTTATTAAACCCGAAAAGATGCATTTTACACGAATATTTGTGCTGGCAGCCATTTTTGTTGGAGCCATAGTTTTTAATCAATCGGCAGTGATGGCTCAAAATAATAACTGGACCCATTTCCGTGGAAATAATCTCGATGGGATTTCGGTTGATAATCAAGTGCCTGAGAAATGGAACGATACGACAAACATTATTTGGAAAACCGATATCCACGGACGGGGTTGGTCCTCTCCCGTAATTTATGGGAATCAGGTATGGATAACTTCTTCCACACCTGATGGTACGGAGATGTCGGGAATTTGTGTTGATTTTAATTCAGGCAAAATACTCCACGATATTCTGCTTTTTAAACAGGACAGCATATATCAGAAGCATACGGTAAATACCTATGCAACTCCTACTCCTTGCATTGAGCAGGGTTTTGTTTACCTCAACTTCGGAAGTTCGGGTACGGCATGTGTTAGTACCGGCGATGGTAGAATCGTATGGAAAAGGGATGATTTAAAATGCGATCATGTTCAGGGTCCCGGCTCATCCCCAATTCTTTACAAGGATCTTCTGATAATGCATTTCGAGGGTGGCGATCAGCAGTTTTTGGTTGCCCTGGATAAAAAAAGCGGAAAAACCATCTGGAAAACCGATCGCCCGGAGGAGTGTTACAGGGATCTGGGACCAATCGGTAAAAAGGCTTATATAACCCCGATTGTGGTGAATGTTGCTGGCAGGGACTTGCTAATATCCAATGGATCTGCTGTTTGTATCGCTTATGATGTGAAAACAGGAAAAGAGGTGTGGAGGATAGTTCAGGGTGAAGATTCGACCATCGCCATGCCAATAACAGAAAATGGGGTGGTTTTCTTTTATACCGGTTTTGTTACTCCTCCCGATGGTGAAAAATATGCTGAGTTAATGGCTGTTGATCCAAACGGTACCGGTGATATCACCAATAAAAACATCATCTGGAGAGTGAAATCCCCGGTTCTTCAGCTGCTTACTCCATTGATAAAAAATGGCATCATCTATACAGTTGATAGCCGTAATAACCTGATTGCATTAAGTGCAAAATCAGGTGCCACCTTATATGGCAAAAAACTTACCTCCCGATACAACGCCTCCCCTGTTTACGCTGGTGGCTTCATTTACTTCACTAATGTAAATGGGGAAACGATGGTTTTAAAAGCGGGTCCTTCACTCGAAATTGTTGCCATAAATAAATTGCCGGGTGAACTATATGCAACTCCCGCGATTGCAAGTAATTCCATCATAATCCGGACTGAACGGAGCCTTTACCGGATAGGGAAAAAATGAAATTACTTCCTGCCGTTAGTCTCTTTTATAATGACAATCTCTTTCGGATCATATGGTGTTTTATCCTTCCTTAAAATATCATGGAACCAAACCGGCGGCTCTTTTCCGTCCGGCCGGGGATCATCCCAGGCATAAATTGTGTTCGTTTTTCCGGATACAAATCCCCAGTTAATTGCCCCAACATTGTTCTGTTTGAAAAGAGGCATAATATCTGCAAAACGACAACCGATTGTGCGGGCCATATATTCGGTGCAAATAACCGGCCGGTCATAGAGTTTAAGAAACTTTATCCAGTAACTCTGGTCCGGAATGCTATCATAACAGTGAAAAGTAATAATGTCAGAATTTTCCAGTCGATACCTGTTGATATCTATATGATTAAGATTGTTTAATCCACTGGTTACCGGTTGCGAAGGGCTAATTTCTCTGGCCCATTGATAGGCATTCGTAAGCAATTCTATGGATCCGGGTCCCGGTTCGTTAAACATATCCCAGAATAATACCCGGTCATCGTTTTTAAAGGTTCCGATGATATCCTTTACATATTTTTCTAAATCCTGATATAGTTTGGCTGTATCCTTGCGCAAACTCCGGCTGGGGTCCTGGACCCATCCTGAATTGTGGACACCCGGTTTTGGATCAGGTTGTTTACCTAATTTGGACTCTTCATTCCAGCAATCATCAAAAAACACAAATGCCGCGGTGATCTTGTGTTTTGCAGAGATCGCCAGGTATTCCGCAACCCGTTTTTTGAAACCATCGGGATCACTTTTCCATACCAGGCTGTTCAGGAAAACGCGCATCGTATTAAAGCCCAATTCCTCGGCCCAACCAAGTTCCTTATCTATTGTGGAAGGATCAAAGCTCTCCTTTTGCCACATTTCAACGCTGTTAATTGCCGTTGCCGGAATGTAATTGCAACCACTCTGCCAACCTTTCTCTTTGTACCAGGAATTAGCCTTTTCATTGGTCCATTTTTGTTTGGAGCCATCCGGTGAACCTGTTTTTTCTGTAGCTATCGGTATACTGATTTCATTATGCTTCCGCGGATCCAGCCTGATCTCCTTTTTATCGGTTTGTTGGGTCCATCCTTCCAGATGAACAACGATGTTTTTGCACGATGGATCGGAAAGAGGTTGAACGTCCAGTTTGGCACTTTTTCCATCCGCAGCGATATTCAGGCTCATCGAAAGTGATCCGAACGGAGTAGCAATACCATTCAGTTTGGTAACCATTCCGGCTTTTGTCCACTCCGCCGGCAGGCCTTCAAAAAGATGTAGTTCATCGCCCCGGTCGAGCGCGATCAGATGGATAGCCAAACGGATGAACTCAGCGCTGGCCCAGTTGTGCGGCATATCGCCCACCTTTTTAAAGCGCTCACCTTTCAGCGATTGCTCCTCGCGCCACACCAGAGTTGGGGAAGCGTGATTGCCCATGGCAAAAAGCGATTGAGCAGCTTTGAGGCCATTTCCCTGCCAAAGCCAGGCATGACCATAAAATGAGGCAAAATAATTCCAGATTCCTGTGGCATCCCAGCCGGTACCGTATACCATTCCTTCCCGCTCGGTAGCTTCAAGCATAGCCAGGTTACCGGCAACCAGGGCATCGTTCCGGGGAAAAATCTGACCGGGATAAACGGCATGGCAAAAAGCCCACTGGGCTCGTTGCGGAAGCTCTTTTTTTCCGGCATCACCCATAAGAATCGGAAGGTACTCATTGCCACCCGGATCCTTACTCATATCGCGTTTGGCGGCAGTGAGGAAGGCCTGCATAAAATCGTCATATTCCTTTTGCCAGGCAGTGGCTTCTTCGGTTTTACCCAGCCAACGGGCAGCCTGGATAAATGCGTGGAGTCCTGTGAGATTCCAGTACGAATTGGTGTATTCATCATGTGTTCCGCCGATACCGCCATCCAGTGTGCCTGCCGGATTTAATCCGTTGTCGAGCAAGGAGCTGTTATTGAGCGTTTGTTTACGGAGCGTTTTTATATATTCTGCTATTAACCTGAGCTTTGGCCATTGCAATTCAAGCCAGGCTTTGTCCTGTGTGAGTTGAGCATGCCGAACGCATGTCCATAAAACAATTCCGTTTTCTTTCCAGAAATCAGAAGTCAATACCTCAATCCGGCCATCGGGTTTCTGCACGGTCAACTCATAAGCCACACCATTTCGTGCCTGATCCCCGGCGCCAACCATTGCTGCTGACTCCAGCAGGAAAGCGCCATCAACGATCCATAATCCACGGTAACAGGTTGGTCCCACCTGAAAAGCAGGAAGTCCATTTTTAATTTCACGTGCTTGCCAGATATTGCGGATCGAAGACTCCACAAGAGATTGAATTCCAGCATCTGGCAATTGAACACGGTCAAAAGGTAATTTCGATTTCGTTTCCCAGAATTCGACAGCTTTTGTACGGCTTTCAAACGCCTGCTTCAGTGTTACCGGACCCGCGAGTGTGGCAGTCTGGCTTGGTGATCCGTTGTAATACTGGATGAAAAACTCAATTGTTTGCCCCGCTGGTATGGTTAAGGATTCCAGCTCAATAAACCGCTGAGCATCGGTTTCTCCACCCAACCTGATCAATTTTAAAGAGGATGTAACTATTTCGTGATTAGATATCACTGCCCGCTGCTTTTCAGCCTGAAAAGTCAGTGGCATGGTGGTGTTAATGTTCAATCGGGGCTGAAAAGTATGTGCCACAGTACCCTGGTTTTTTACACTAACCAGCATAAGATCGCTCCGTACAGGTCCGTCAGAAATGGCTAAATGGAGATCAGCCAGTGCCCGCAAAGTAAGTTTACCGGCCAGCAGCGCCTCGTTGTCTGTTTTTGTTTTTAAGTCAAACACCCATAATCCGTTAAGGACCGTATTCTTATCGGAGGCAGTTGGAGCAGCTTCCACTGATATTAATATTTTCCCGTCACCGTTTTTATCCTGGCCATCAAACCAGAAAGCAGCTGCCTTATTCTGACCTATCTCAGCTACCAGATCAACGGTTTTACTTTCGGCACCTTCAACGCTTAATACCTGGATGCGCTTGCCGGCTTCCCTCCAGTATCCCTCGCAAAGTGCCATAGCTATACGGCACGATGCACCTGGCTTAACAATAACTTCAAAGTGAATGTTGCCCCCCATGTTAACGGCAATATCACGGAGCGAAGGGTCGATGTTGGCCTGAGGTTTGGCCCAGTTGGTGTTAACACTGCCATTATCTGTGCGCTTTAATATACTGGTTAATGGTTTGGAGGGTTGATAATCGGTAATAGCAAAAGCCTCTTCTGTAATGACTAACCCTTCAGCTTTTAGATGGGTTCTGACAATCGGAACCCGCGGAGAATATAATTCCTGGCCGGTCCACACGGCGGCATCGGATATTTGCACACCGATCCGGGTGCCAAACTCACGTCCTCCTTTTCCATAATGGTATAACAATTCACCACTGCGGTCAACCAGCGTTTTGTGCGGGTCATCGGGCAGGCAAATCGATGTTTGCCACTCCGGTGGAGAAAACCGGAAATCCATTTTATTTGGTGACGCCGGAACTGCTGCTTGCTGCGCAAACGCTGTTGTTCCAAGAATCAGCGTAACAGCTATCGTGATTACAAAATGATTTTTCATTGGAACTATAATTGATTGTTTTTTATAAACGCCAGAATCTCATCCCGATACCCAAAAGCCAGGCACGTTACAGTATCGGCCGCACCATAATAAACCGCAATCCTACCTTCATCGTCCGCCAGAGCAGCACAGGGGAAAATAACATTCGGGACATCGCCGGTCAATTCATATAATTCAGCAGGTGCCAGCAAATACGGTTTGGTCCGGTAAAGAACTTTGTCAGGCTGATCAACCGCCAAAATCGCTGCACCCATCGAGTATCTGAATCCGTTGCAGGTATTGATCACCCCATGATAAAAAAGCAACCAGCCCTCAGCAGTCAGTATCGGTACCGGACCGGCACCAATTTTTGTACACTGCCAGGCACTTTCGGGAAATGGAGTCACTTTCATCACCACACGGTGCTCCCCCCAGAATTTCATATCCGGGCTGTAACTGATATAAATGTCTCCGAATGGGGTATGCCCGTTATCGCTAGGCCGGCTGAGCATTGCATATTTGCCGTTGATCTTTTGAGGAAACAACACCCCGTTTCGGTTAAAAGGAAGAAAAGCATTTTCGCACTGGAAAAACTCCTGAAAATCAAAAGTATACGCAATCCCAATCGTTGGTCCATGATAGCCATTGCACCAGGTAACCCAATAACGGTCCTCAATAAAAGTAACCCGCGGATCATATTTGTACTCCGAATGGAGCTCATCGGTATTACCTGCCTTCATTAAAATCGGCTCGTGATTGATGTTCCAATGGATACCATCAGTGCTGAACCCTGCATAGATATTCATTTGAACCGCTCTGTTATCGCACCGGAAAACTCCTGCAAAGCCATCTCCAAAACGAACAACGGCACTGTTAAAAATACTGTTTGAAGTTGGAATGGAATACCGGTTAATAATTGGATTCCTGGAA
>CAIXKO010000639.1 GCA_903919925.1 uncultured Bacteroidota bacterium
CACACCGCACCGAGAGTCCAAAGTTGCGGAAGTTGACGCTCCGGAACACGCCGGCAACCTCATAGCCCATGTAATGGTACCTGGCGAGAGTCCCAACACCCTCAGTGGAAGTCCAAAAGTAACCGTATTTGCCTTGGTTGCCGAAATCGCCGAATGCGTTCCGATATCCACCCGGAAGCGCAGTAAAACCGGTAGAGTTGTTTGCCCCTTCGTTTTTGCTTTGCCAGTGTGTGGTTCCGGATTCTTTCAATTTGCCACCAACATCGCCGGATGCACTATAACTATCTACCCTTGCGAGGTCTTCTTCACTCATGCCCAGGTATTTCTCCAAAACCTTCCATTCCTCCTGGGATGGCAAATGCCAGCCTTCCGGACAAGCCTTCCTTGCAGCTTCCCAATTATATAAAACTCCAAAAGTGATATAATTTGCGGTACCCTTGGCGGCAGCAACTATTTTACCCTTAAAATCATAAACATAGTAGCAGGGACTTTTTTGGGATCCATCTGTTGAAGGACTCACAGCCGGCAACCAGGCCAGGTTAGCGGCCATCCATTTTTGGGTACCGATTATTTTGAAAGGATAGTTGTTCCCGTCCCGGAGATCAGTAAAATGACCATCGGGAGCATTTGCAGGAGTAGCAGTTTTTGGGGTCACAGTTTCCGGAGTTGCGGTGTTTGGCGAATTGGTATTTGGTGAAATGGTTTTTGAAGGAGTGGCTTTTGAAGCAGCGGTTTTTGGAGGAGCGGTTTTTGTTGTAACGGGTACCGGAGTAATGGTTTCCACTTTGGTTTCGGCAACAAGAATCGTTGTTGTATCTGTATGAGTAAGTCCACCAGCGTCTTTCACTTCCAACACCACCGTGTAGTTACCCGCTTTTGAATAAAGGTGCGTAGCAGTTTTGGATTCGGAGTAAGGAGTCCAGCTGCCACTATTATCCAAGTCCCACCTCACCTGCAACTGATCGGTAGTTGTTTGTGCATCCAAACTTCCTGATGCATCGAAAAGAAACTCTGTTTCCGTATTGCCGGACGATGTGTTAACCAGGAATGAAGCGGTTGGCGGACTATTTCTTTTGCATGAAAATGCAACTGCAAAAAGTAAAAAAAGAAAGATAATTTTTTTCATGGCACTCAAATTTTGGTCAATACTTATATGCTTGGTTGAATAAGGCTAATCGATTCGCTTTCATTACCGTTCCTTCCCAAAGTTAATGAAAATAACGCACCCAATTCTTCCTTTTTTCAAAATTCCGGTCACACAAACGGCAAGGTGCCGGCCGATTAAAAGATATCCTATCTTTAGTGTTTTTACCTGAAGTATGATTGGGAAATACAAGCGTTTTGCATGGAATCTGCCGGTTTGCCTGATATTTCTGGCGGCCAGTACCATAGGGTGTGTCAATAAAAACTATGATAATCTCCAGTCAGGTTTTTTAAAATTGCCTTTAGAGAAGCGGCTTTCCATGCCACTGTTCTGGCAGCATGGCGAGGATGATTCAACACTCAAAACTTATGTCGACCGGATACTGGAGAGTGGAAACGGCAGTTTTGTCATTGAGTCGCGGCCGCACCCAAATTGGCTTGGCCCTGAATGGTTTGCTGATTGCAAGGTAATTCTTGATTATGCCGCAACAAAAGGGATGAAGGGGTGGATCTTTGACGAGAAGTGGTGGCCCAGTTTTCTTGTTGACGGGAAGGTGCCACCTGAGTATTATCCTAAGAAACTCGAATGTACGGCTGTGGACCAGACTGGCCCGGCGATATGGGAAACCAGCGGCCACTTTGGTGACAATTATATCAGGACTATCGCAGGACAAGTGGTTAATGGTGAAATTGATGCTGCCACGCTGACTGATCTCTCTCCATTTATCTCCGGCGGGCAGGTATATTGGAACGTGCCGGAAGGAACCTGGAAAATCATGAAGTTTACATGGGGATTTCAGGAAGGGGCCCGGCAGGTTGACCTGGCGACACCTGCTGCAGTTGATTGGTTTATCAACAATGTTATTCAGCCTCATTATTTTCATTTAGGTGAGGAAAATATCGCCGGGTTTTTCTATGATGAGCCGCAATGGTCGGGAGGGTGGGGTATCGGAATGGAAAATGACTCTCCGTATTGGAAAGAAATGATGACAAGCCGGTTTTTCAATCTCGCCGGAGGAGAACAATCGAAGGCAGATTACACCTATTGGGAAACGCTGATTGAGAGAATCGGGCGGGTTGGATTTGGCACCTACCGGAATTATGTGAATTCCAGGGGAGGCAAACTTACCGGCCATTTTATCGAGGAAGATGCCTGGCACAATAATGGGGCGGGACTCACCCTTCGGTATGGAAATGGAGGTGCACTGAACATCATGGAGCTGGAAAAGCATAATGACCTGCCGGCCATGGACCTGATCGGCTATTACGGCATGATGGACAACCGCGGTGTAAAAAAGGATTGGTCAACCTACCAGCTTCCCAAACTGATAGGCTCCATAGCGATTACAAACGATGTTCCCGGACATCTGGCAATGTGCGAAATATTTGGTGCTGCAGGATGGAATCTCACTTACGACGACATGAAATGGTGGGGCGACTGGTGCCAGGTTCACGGGGTGAATGTGATGGACCCGCACTCGTTCAATCCCAAGGGGAACCGCGCGGATTCTGATACGGATTGTCCACCCTATTTCTACTATTCCGGAG
This sequence comes from uncultured Bacteroidota bacterium, assembly GCA_903919925.1. GTDB lineage: Bacteria > Bacteroidota > Bacteroidia > Bacteroidales > UBA12481 > UBA12481. Next base: position 2,692 of record CAIXKO010000639.1, read on the forward strand.
ATGAAGCCAACTGGACGAAATATAAGGATTGGTGTGAACGACAGAACCGGCTTGCCTATATGTTAACCGGTAACGATGGAGAAAATTACAGCGTTGCGCCCGTGGCGATGCTCTGGACCGGGTATTCAAAATATGCGGAGGAGCCGGTGAACAACGATTATAAAAATGAGTATCCCTACAGTATGCAATCGGCGCTCGACAGGGTGCATTATGATCATAACCTGATAACCTTCAGTCGGTTCGATAGCACAGCTCGGTTGAATGAATCTACCCGGGAGATTGAGCTTTACCGGTCACGATATAAGGTACTCATCATGCCGCCGGTTAGTATTATTCCGTTTGAGGTCATGAAAAAAGTAAAGCGATTTTACGATGTGGGCGGTACGGTAATCGCCTGGCAGCGGGTGCCATCCAGATCGGCCAGGTTTGGGAATACTGATGGTGAGGTCTCCGATCTCTCCATATCGCTTTGGAAATCCCTAAGTCCGCAGACAGGTGATCTGCCGTTCAATACCAATACCAAAGGAGGGAAGGCCTATTTTATCTCTGCAACAGATGAAGACGGAATTACCGGTCACCTGCAGCGTATAATCAGCAACTCCGGTATCGAATCAGATTTCAAGGTAATCAGCGGGGATTTTGAGCAATGGACACATTACAATCACCGCGTTCGTATGGGAATGGATGTTTTCATGTTGTGGAACGGAGCTGCAAAACCTGCCAGCCTGGTAGCCCGGTTTAAGGCAAAGGGAAAACCGGAAATGTGGAACCCCGGCACGCTGGAAGTAACCCCTCTAAAGTATACCTCGCCTGGTTCGGGTGAAGTTGATGTTACATTGACTATCCCGGCAAATGAAAGCGTTTTGGTTGTTTTTAAATAGGTTTTGGGAGAATTGTACGCTAAAAATTTGCATTGCTTACCGTTAAAATCGTGTCTTATGAAAAGGAACCTGATTGTTTTTCTGCTGCTGATTTATACCGTTACTGCTTTTTCTCAAATCAGTTACATCAACCTGGCCAGTGACAGTTTAAATAAACAAAAAAGCATTGCCATTAAATATGGTAATCAAACGATTAATATAAAACCGGAATTAACCCGCTTTGATCCGATTAGCCAGAAAAGGGAGTCTGGCTATGTTAACAGCGAGCTGCCCGGACTCCGTATAAAAGTCTTATCTGAGCTGTTTTATCACGATAATCATGCGGTATTACAACATGTTATCGAGCTATCCGGCTTTAAGAAACTGGAAAAGGATCTGACGATTTATTTTCCGGTTAACACTCTTAATCATTTCGATAAAGTTCTGATGCCGCTTAAAAGTGGAATCATCTATCAATCGGATAATGTAACAGATACAAAAATAGCCAGTTACCGATGCGCCGGGAAACCGGAGAAATACGCAAATGATATCGCCCTGCCAATGATTGTTTGCACTACCGGTAAACAGGGAACAGCGGTAATGACTGACCCGTATTTCACCTCGCTATACGATAAGGGGGTTATTCGCTGGACCTATCCAAAAGAAGTTGGGTTGGAAGACCTGGTTGAGAGGCGTACGATTATCGAAGCAGAAGGGGTTTCCGATCTGGATGAGGGGATGAGCATGTATTATCAGACGATCCTTAAAGAGGTTCCTGCCGGCCCGGCCTGGATGAAGAATATCGCCATGATCAGTTATGATTATATGAGTGATAATGGTAAAGGCTGGTTCCGTGATATTGACACGCTGTCAACACTGATTCCTATAGCCGACCGCAGGAAAGTTGCGCTTTGCCTGCATGGCTGGTACGATATTGTTGGCAGGTATTGTTTTAAATGAATATCCGCAATCATGCACCTACGATAATACTTCGTACCTTGTGGGAAAAGCCTGGTCACAAACGTTGCGAGCCGGTTCCTGCTATTGATCGAAGTTGTACCCACCCCTGGATCGAAGTTGTACCCACCCTTGGGATCGAAGTTGTACCCACCCCTTCCCCTCCCTAAAATAGGGAGGGGTGGAGCACCTGGCAGACTATTGTATTTAATTGTCCTTAAAGCTCTTGCCGGATTTATTTTCTGATTTTCTATGGGTTGTTGAGAGCAGCGAAGATCTTTTCCAAAACAGCAGGCATGTTGAAGAGCTCTTCATTTTGGATCCGCAGAACCCTTAGTCCTAAACTGTTGATGATCTGATCCCGGTTATAGTCACATAATAAAAACATTCCTGGTCGACTACCAGGTAAACGATCAGGTGCTGCCGGAGAAACCTGAATCCGAAAAGTTTCTTGCCTTTAAGGTTTTGCCAAAGTGCCATTTCAGAAAGTGTTATAAACAACATAATCACCATATTATCAACCAATTTGGCAAGAGCTCCACCCCTCCCTATTTTAGGGAGGGGAAGGGGTGGGTACAACTTCGAAATTTCTACCGATTGGCAGCATTGGTATACGAATACGGATAATCAATTAAAACTATTCTCTTCTGCATTTGCCGGATGATTATTTGGTCCTAATGTTACTTGCACAACGCGCGTTTTAACCACGGAATCTTCTTCAAGTGGTGACGAACAGAAAGCAATTACGCGCTTACCCATGAATTTCGTCCGTTCGTCAAACGGAATTTTGCAAAGATGATTCGTTCACCACTGGTTGACGAGTGTTCATCAAAGTAACCGGGAATACCTGCAAACGCTTGATTATTCGCCACTCCAGGCGCCATATCTTTGACACGAAAGAAACGAAAACGCACGAAAGGAAGACAAAATGAAAAACTTAATTATAACAGCAGCGGTGGTAGCTTCCTTCTTCGCTTTGTCATTTGGGAGAGTTAATGCACAAGCAACAGCAACTGGTCATATTTCAGCCGAAGTTATTGAAGCTTTGACAGTTGGTGAATCCTCTTCCATGAATTTCGGCCGTTTCTCCGCTGGTGATCAGGGTGGCAGTTTAATTATCCCGGTAAAAGGTGCTGCAGTTTCAACCTCAACTGTAACTACCGCCGACAGCAACATCAACCCGGCAACTTTTTCAGTATCCGGATCAAAAAATGCCACTTTTTCGGTTACCCTTCCACAAGGACCAACTACTCTTACCAGTATCTCCGGTGAAGGCACCATGATGGTAACCGACTGGAACGCATCTTCACTCCAGGGTACCGATGCTTACGTACTCACCGGAGGCACCCAAACCGTTTCAGTAGGAGCAACCCTGAAAGTTGGCACCGCAAACGAAAATCCTACAGGAATCTATACCGGTTCATACCAGGTAACTTTCGCCTACAACTAGGCATCTTAACTCCTCGGCCTTAAATTTCTGATTGATAGGTAATTCCATATTGTGGAATTTTTGTGTTGTGGGAATAGATGAAGAGGGAGCCAGGCAAGAGCATAGCCGTCAACAATAGGAATTCCGGGATCTGAGATGTACCCACCCCGCCCTCCCTGAAAAAGGGAGGGAGTCTGCATTGGCGAATCCTTAGTACGCAACTAAGCCGGAATGCCATACAAACAGTTTTACATGCAATAGTTATCGTGAAGAAGGTTGCTTGGTTGGCATCCTGTTAATAATCTGATCATTGAAAATGATTGCTTCTCTGTTTTGTCTGAATTTCTATTTCCCTCTCTGAAGCCGGAAGAGAAATTGTGCTTTTGTTTGGTTGCGCTGAGAGGTAGCAACAAAGCAGACTCCCTCCCTGTTTCAGGGAGGGTCGGGGTGGGTACAACTGAGATCCCGGAGCCCTCAGGTTGACGGCTATGAGGGTAGGTCCCGAGGTTGATCGCGCAAAAGGCATCCTGGCAGAGTAAAAAATCTTTAAGTTGAGGGCTTTACCTACCCCTCCAAACAACCTATAAATTCCACTTTCCGTTCCAAATTTTGCCCCAAATTTCCATAATGTGGAACGATTTGGAATTGTGCCAAACTCCTAAAAGTCACAATATGAGCAAATTAACGTCTATATGCCAAAGTGGTATACTTCTTGACTGTAATCCATCAGAAACGAATTAAAAAAACAAATAATTAAAATTTTAAGTCATGAAAACTTCAATTAAACTCTTCGCCCTCGGAATCGTAATCGCCGGATTCGGTATTAATGCAAACGCTCAGCAGTCTGTAACAGGAACCGGAGCAACCAATGCTACCATTATTACTCCTCTTACAATTGTAAAAGCAACAGATGCTGACATGAATTTCGGAGTTGTTGCTGTTAGTGCAACCACAGCAGGAACGGTTATTCTCACACCTGCAAGCGCACGCTCAGTTACTGGTGGAGTTACTCTGCCTTCAGTTACCGGAACAGTTGGTGCTGCAGTATTTAATGTAGCAGGTGATGGCAATAGAGTATTTACAATTTCTTTGCCTTCCTCTATTACATTAACTGGATCTGTATCTGGGACTATGACTGTCAACACATTCACTAGCACTCCTTCAGGAACAGGTACACTTTCGACCGGAACAGCCACTGTAAGAGTAGGTGCAACTTTAGTTGTTGGTGCAGCTCAGGCTCCAGGAGAATACACTAATGCTGCCGACTTAGCTGTAACGATTAATTATAACTAATTATCCCTCGGGAACATGAAAAGTGCTGCTTTAAGGCAGCGCTTTTCGTGTTTATAATTGTTTGTAATTCTTTAAGGTTTTTTATCTCAGCCCATTTTAGTTTTATTAAGAATTGTTGATCAAAAAATGAAAAAGCTTTTCCTGATATTTGTTTCTATCTCTTTTCTTCTGGGAGTTCAATGCCAACGGGCGTTATCTCAGGAAAGAGTAAGTGCTTATGCTCAGGTATCAGCATCAGTCATTATTCCGATAGCCGCTACGGAAACATCCCAGTTGAATTTTGGACGTTTTTACCCGGGCACTTCGGGTGGAACTATTTCCATCAGTCCTGATGGTTATGTTATGACTTCCTCTACAGTTGTGGCAGATGCCAGTCCGAGGAGTCCGGGAAGTTTTTTGGTTTCTGGTCAGGGGGATGCAACTTATGCGATAGATTTTCAGGAAGGTTCAGCCACACTTATAAATTCTGAATCCAAAACAATGGAGGTGAGTGACTGGGTTACCATACCTGAAACCAGTGATAGTTGTATGAAACTTGCTGGAGGTAGCCAAACGGTTATGGTAGGGGCAACTCTTAAAGTTGGCTCGTTGGACGAAAATCCCAAGGGAATATATACTGGTTCTTACCAAATCACGTTCGCTTATAATTAGGTTTTTCAAAAGGTTTTTTTTAAAGAATTGTACTGTACATGCACACTGTTATAATATTTTTATATTTGTGTGTGTTTTTTTAAACTGTACAACATGTTTACATCGAAAGCCTTTTGGTCAGAAAAAGTTATGAAACAAATCGTAACATCTGTTCTTTTGTTTTTTGGGTTGATTCTTTTGCCTGTAATAGCCTCATCAGGTGTCATGGCACAAGGAAACCTACTGATCACTCCGCGACGCGTTGTATTTGAAGGGAATAAGAAAACCGAGGAGCTTAATCTTGCTAATACTGGTGCAGATTCGGCAACTTACAATGTTTCTTTCGTTCAGTACCGGATGAAGGAAGATGGCTCATTTGAAGAGATCAAAGTACCGGACCCTGGCCAGAATTTTGCAGACAAAAATATTCGATTTTTTCCGAGAACGGTTACTCTGGCACCCAATGAGTCACAGGTTGTGAAAATGCAGGTGTTCCGAACCACTGAACTACCTGCTGGCGAATATCGTTCTCACGTTTATTTCAGGGCTTTACCCAAGCAAACTGCTCTTGGGGAAGCTGATGCGCCCAAAGACTCCTCCGCATTATCTGTAAAATTGGTTCCAATATTTGGAATAACCATCCCTGTGATTATTCGGACAGGTACTACATCCGCAGAAGTTACTCTTTCAGATCTGTCTTTTCAAGTTCTTAATGATACACTGCCCAGGCTGAATCTGACTTTCAACCGGACCGGCAACAAATCGGTTTATGGTGATATTGATGTTAGTCATGTGTCAGTAGCAGGTAAGATAACTCAGGTTGGCTCCATACGTGGGATTGCAGTTTATACTCCGAACCTGATCCGGCGGGTAAAAATGGATCTTTTGCGGATTCCGGGTGTAGATTTCAAAATCGGAAAGCTTCAAGTGACTTATTCTGGCGAAGTTGAAGCCAAACAGGTAAAGTATGCAGATACCGAGTTGCTACTCAAGTAGCGACAAAACTTACGCCACTACCTGATGTATTGTTTTGCAAAGATTTTTAAAATGGGCTGCTCCTTTTATACATCATTTTCTGAATGGTTTTGAACGGTCTTTACTTCACAATATGTTTTTGCGTAATTGGTGTATTGTAAAGGGTTAGATCCTCCCCCTTCATCATAACCTGATTCTTTTCATTCGGAATTCGGAATACTTCATCAGAATCTCCGATGGATCGGGATGATTTTTGGCATAATCGCGAAGGATGGTTGTTGATTGGTTGAACGGTTGATCAGTTGATAGGTTTAAACTCATCAGCACCTCTACCAATAAACCTTTCAACCACTCAACTTCAACTGTTCAACCTCTCAACTCATCAACCAATTTCCCCTTTTTCCACTATTCAGAATGTTATCTGAACAACGGAAAGTTTTTGAATTTAGAGAATTTGAAAATCACTGAATCATAACGTTATAACCTGAGCGGCTCGATTTTTGCTGGGATTGTTCTCTTTATTTATATTGTATAGTTATATTTGTAAAAGTAAAAAGGAAGAAACAAAAGCTGGTGTTTGGTGCTTTAAAAAGCAAGGTTAGACACTGGTAAATGTTCCTACCTTTTTTGACCCAAAAGATCAGGCAGCCTAATGTTTTATATTTCTAAATATGAGTATTATCCGGCACAAGGATCGGCCGAAACTGTGGGAGCTTCCGCATGCAGTATCGGAAATGGCTGTGGAATGGGGTCAAGGGTAAGGTATTTTAGCAGGTCAGGAAAATTTCTCCTATTCCTTTTTTTGTCTACATGCCTATTTTTATCAGCAAATAGTTCGTTCGGACAAATTAGCACCTTGAATGGGTGGACCAATTTGTACCATGGAACCTCTACTGCTGCTCAAAATTTCACCTATACTGTACCTGCCGGGAGCAATTCACGGCGCATTCTGGTGATCGCAATTGCTTCATCAAGAACTGACGTTGGTGCACGATCAGTAACGCTTACTTATGGTGGACAAACTCTGATACCGGTCAATGGGGATATGGCCCTTGCTACACAGCGGCACCATACGCAACTTTACTATTTAAATGAGGCGGGGCTGGATGCAGCAACCAATTCTACGCTTGCGGTTACAGTAAGCGGTGCATCCACCCGCGCAACCGATGTTTTTGCTTCCGTTTACGATAACATTGATCAGAATAATCCGGTTACTGACTCTCGTACATATACCAGTGGAACAAGCAACACCACTAACCCGCTTTTTTCTCCGGCATTAACCGTAAATGCCAGCGACCTGGCAGTGGAGGTGATCAGTTGTTTTCGCGTTAATAGTACTTCTCTGAGAAACATAACATATGCTGCCAACTGGAGCATGGTTAATCAGCAAACAACTGCCTCAACAGATGCAGTAAGGAATGCTGTAGCCTACCGAAGTGTACCGGTCACGAATACAACAGATGCTTCTTCCACAACCTTTAGTGGTAATGCACTCGGATCCATGACGGCTATGAGTCTTAAAGAAGCCCCCAGGTATTTTCTTAGCGCAGCTTCAGGCAACTGGAACAGTACTTCAACCTGGCAGGAATCCTATGATAATGCCACCTGGCAGCCAGCAACGGAAGTGCCTACCAACATAAGTTTGCTGACTACTATTCAATCCGGGCATACGGTAACACTTACCGCAGCTGCTGCAGCTACCGATTTAACGATTGAAGGTGTCCTGGACGTGAGCACCTTTACGTTAACCGGTTCCGGAAACTTAAACGTTTCCTCAACAGGAGATCTGCTAATAGGAGGAGCCTCTAATTTTCCGGCAGGATTTCCCTCAACCACTTTAAGCTCCGGAAGTACCGTAAACTATGACAATGCCGGCAGTCAAAACGTTGCAACTTTCGCCTATAGCAATCTCATCCTTTCCATCAGCGGAGCAAAATCAATATCTACCGGAACTTCCGTTGCCGGAAATTTGTCCATTAGTGGTGCCACGGCCAGTGTGGGTGCCGGGTTGAATATTGCAGTAGGAAGTCTTACTCTCGGAGGTATAAATCGAATTAACGGAACATGGGGATCAACCACTGCAACATCAGCCACCTATCATGATAATACTTATTTTTCTGCAACAACCGGATATTTAACAGTAAGCACGGACACCAGAACTTCACCCGATCTGGTTGTTTCAACTGCAAGTCAAAGCATTTGCTCTGGATTTTCAAGCATTACCCTTAGTGGAACAGTAAGTGCAGGCGGACCTCTATATCCAACCAATGGGGAAACTGTTGCGGTTACCATTAACGGAATCACACAAAATGCCTCGATTTCAGGAGGTGCCGGCGGGTTTTCCATCAATTATACTACCTCGGCGATTCCAGCAAATGGAACTCCTTACACCATTACTTACGCTTATGCCGGCAATACCATTCTAGCAGCGGCAAGCAACACCGGAACAACGTTGACCGTGAATTCTACTATCGGGAATAATTTTCCTGACTTTGCTTACGGTGCTCATGGAACTATTTGCGGTACAGCCATTGAAAACGGCAATGCCACTTTAACCGCTCCATCAGGTACCGTGTTTATCAATGTTGGCTTTTCGAGTTACGGCACACCAGGCGGATCTTGCTTGTCGTATACACTGAGCAGTTGCAATTCTTTAACTAGTCAGTCGGTTACCGAAGGATATTTATTGGGCAACAATACTGCAACCATTCCGGCAACAAATGCTGTTTTTGGAGATCCATGCGTAGGTACACAAAAAAGATTATATGTTCAGGCAACCTATACTGAACCGGTTTGTGCCGGAGTAGCTCCCGGAACCATCACCGGATCATTACCATCGGGAGGCAATGGAGTATACACCTATTTATGGGAAAGCAGCACAACCAGTTCCTCAACCGGTTTTTCGGCTGCTGCAGGTACCAATGATTTACAGGATTATACGCCAGGAGTATTATCGCAATCTACCTGGTATAGAAGAACGGTATATTCCGGAGGATGCGCAAATTCCATATCGCCAGTTATTTTGATTAAGATAACACCAGTCATTGCTGGAAACGCAGTTAGTTCAGCCCAGACCATTTGTACCGGATCATCCCCGGCTGCTTTATCCGGAACTATACCAACGGGTGGCAGTGGTACATTTGTTTATCTTTGGGAAAGCAGCACCACAAGCGCAGCTACCGGTTTTTCTGCAGCTACAGGTACAAACAATACTCAGAATTATTCGCCTGCAGCGTTGACTCAGACCACCTGGTACCGTAGAACAGTGACCTCGGGAGGCTGTTCCAGCACTTCCACGGCCATTCAGGTAACCGTAAATGTGGCATCGGTTGGCGGAACGGTAGCATCGGCTCAAACAATTTGCTCAGGCACATCACCAGCTGATCTTACTTTGAGTGGAAACACCGGATCGGTGGTTCGTTGGGAGAAATCCACAAATGCAGCTTTTACCGCTCTAACCATCATTGCCGGAACGACTACCACATTGTCCAGCGCGACCATTGGGAGCCTCACGGCAAATACTTATTTCAGGGCAGTGGTTCAGGGCGGAACTTGTGCGGAAGCAAATTCGGCTTCTGCTCTGATCACGGTGAAGCCTACCCCAACAGCTACGATAAGCGGCACCGCCACGGTTTGTCAGAATGCGGCTTCCCCAAATATCACGTTTACGAATCCGCAAACCTTACCGGTTACGGTTACTTATAATATTAATGGTGCAAACCAAACGACCATCAATGTTGGAGCGAGCACCACCGCTAATCTCGCAGGATTAACTACCACCACAGGAACTTTTGTATACAACTTAGTGAGTGTTGTTTATCAAAGCGCTCCCACCTGTTCAAACAGCATAACAGGATCGGCAACAGTTACGGTAGCGGCAACGGTGGGAACACCGGTTTTCGCATCAGGAGCCACTTCCACCCGATGCCAGGGTGCCGGAACGCTGACATACACCGCCACCGCAGCAAACAGCACGAGTGTAACTTACGCGCTGGATGCAACTTCCATTGCAGGAGGCAACAGCATTGTTGCAGGCACCGGAGTGGTGACTTACGCAGCAGGATGGAGCGGGACCAGTGTGATCACCGCGAGTGCAGCTGGTTGCAATGGACCCACAACGGCCAGCCATACTGTGACTGTTACTCCAACAGTGGGCACACCCTCCTTTACGTTGGGTGCCACGTCATCGCGTTGTAAGGGAGCAGGAACGGTAACTTACACGGCTACAGCCACCAACAATACCGGCCTGACTTACAGTTTAGATGCAACTTCAGTAACCGGGGGTAACAGCATTGCAGCCGGCACCGGAGTGGTTACCTATGCAGCAGGCTGGAGCGGCACGAGCACCATTACGGTGAGTGCGGCAGGATGTGGCGGACCCAAAACCGCTACCCATGCGGTAACGATTAGTCCAACATCGGTTGGTGGAACCTTAGCTTCGGCTCAAACAATCTGCTCAGGTACCTCACCGTCCGATCTTACCTTGAGTGGAAACACCGGATCGGTAGTCCGTTGGGAAAAAGCCACTGATGTAGCTTTTGCTTCTCCAACCACGATCGCCGGAACGACTACCACATTGTCCAGTGCAACCATTGGGACCCTATCGGCAAATACTTATTTCCGGGCAGTGGTTCAGAGCGGAACTTGTGCGGAAGCTGGTTCCTCCACGGTATTGATCACCGTTCGGCCAACCCCGACAGCCACGATCAGCGGCACCACCACAGTTTGTCAGAATGCTACTTCCCCAAACATTACCTTTACTAATCCGCAAACCTTACCGGTCACGGTAACCTATAATATAAATGGTGCCAATCAAACCACCATAAACGTTGGAGCCGGCACCACCGCTACGCTGGCAGCACCCACTACCACAGCGGGAACTTTTGTATACAACCTGGTGAGTGTTGTTTATCAAACCGCACCCACCTGTTCAAGCAGCATTACCGGATCGGCAACGGTAACGGTAACAGCCACGGTGGGCACTCCGGTATTTACTTTAGGGTCAACGTCATCGCGTTGTAAGGGAGCGGGAACGGTGACTTACACGGCCACAGCTGCCAACAATACCAGTCTTACTTACAGTTTAGATGCAACTTCTGTGACCGGCGGTAACAGCATTGTTGCGGGTACCGGAGTGGTTACCTATGCAGCAGGCTGGAGCGGCACGAGCACCATTACAGTGAGTGCTGCAGGTTGTGGGGGACCTGTTACTGCCTCCCATACGGTAACCATAAATCCAACATCGGTTGGTGGAGCGATAGCATCGGCCCAAACGATTTGCTCAGGGAGTTCTCCCGCGGACCTTATTTTAAGCGGAAACACAGGATCAGTAGTTCGTTGGGAGAAATCCACCGATGCAGCTTTTCCTACTCCAACAACTATCTCCGGAACAACTACCACATTGTCCGGTGCCACCATTGGGAGCCTATCGGCAAATACTTATTTCAGGGCAATTGTTAAAAGCGGTACTTGTGCTGAAGCTGGTTCGGCAACGGTATTGATCACGGTGAGGCCTACCCCAACGGCTACGATCAGCGGCACTACTGCAGTTTGTCAGAATGCCACTTCCCCAAACATCACTTTTACCAATCCGCAAACCTTACCTGTAACGGTTACCTATAATATTAATGGTGCCAATCAAACCACGATCAACGTAGGAGCCAGCACCGCCGCTACCCTTGCAGCACCCACTACCACCGCAGGAACTTTTGTATATAACTTATTGAGTGTGGTTTATCAGACCGCACCCACTTGTTCAAGCAGCATTACCGGATCGGCAACGGTTTCAGTATCGGCAACAGTTGGTACTCCGGTTTTTGCATCAGGAGCCACCTCCACGCGATGCCAGGGAGCCGGCTCGGTGACTTACGCCGCAACAGCATCCGGAAGTACAGGCATTACCTACAGTTTGGATGCCACCTCAATAGCGGGAGGTAACAGCATTGTGGCTGGCACCGGAGTAGTGACCTACGTGGCAGGATGGAGCGGGACGAGCATTATTACAGTGAGTGCAGCCGGTTGCAACGGACCCACTACTTCAACTCATACAGTAACCATAACTCCAACGGTTGGCACACCGGTATTTACATTGGGATCCACCTCCACCCGTTGTCAGGGTGCCGGAACGGTTACCTACACTGCTACCGCCAACAATAGCACAAGCCTCAACTATAGTCTGGATGCTTCTTCAACAGCGGGTGGCAACAGCATTGCTTTTAGTACCGGAGTTATTACCTACGTGGCAGGATGGAGCGGCACCAGTATTATCACGGTGAGTGCGGCAGGTTGTAACGGACCTAAAACAGCAACCCACACGGTAACTATTACCCCAACAGTGGGCACTCCTGTTTTTTCATCAGGAGCTACTTCCACCCGTTGTCAGGGCGCCGGAACGGTAACTTATACTGCCACCGCAACCAACAACTCAGGCCTCATGTATAGTTTAGATGCAACATCCACAACAGGTGGCAACAGCATTGTTTCAGGCACCGGGGCAGTAACTTTTGTTGCAGGTTGGAGTGGAACCAGTATTATCACCGTTAGTGCTGCAGGTTGCAGTGGGCCCAAAACTGCAACCCATACTGTTACAATAAACCCGGCATCAGTTGGAGGGACTTTGGCATCGGCTCAATCAATCTGTGCGGCCACTTCTCCTGCCGATCTTACTTTGACTGGGAATACCGGTTCCGTTTTGCATTGGCAGAAATCTTCAGATCTGTCTTTTACCACGCCAACAGACATTCCCGGAACCACAACAACTTTATTGGGTGCAACCATCGGAAGCCTGGCTGCTAATACTTATTTCAGGGCAGTGGTTCAAAGCGGAGTTTGCCCGGAGGCGTATTCTTCAACAGTATTGATTACCGTTAAACCAGCTCCAACGGCAACGATCAGCGGAACCACCACGGTTTGTCAGAATACCACCTCGCCAAACATCACGTTTACCAATCCGCAAACCTTACCGGTTACGGTTACTTATAATATAAATGGTGCCAACCAAACAACTATCAATGTTGGGGCAAGTACTTCAGCAACTCTGGCTATTCCCACCACCACGGCAGGGACCTATATCTACAACCTGGTTAGTGTGGCTTATCAAACAGCACCTGCTTGTTCCAATACCATCACCGGATCAGCAACCATCACGGTTTCTGCTACGGTAGGAACGCCAACTGTAATAACCATTTCCGCAGGAAGTGAACCCACTTGCCAGCCAACCAATGGAACCACTACAACAACCTATGCTACTACTGCTTCATCCAGTACTGGTTTTAACTGGACGTTAAGCAATGGGTCAGCAGGTTCCATAGGAGCAACAACCGGGGTTATGACCTGGGCTTTAGGGTTTTCAGGAAGTGTTAATATTCAGGTAACGGCAAATGGTTGTAATGGCCCTTCATCACAGGTAGTCAGAACGGTAACCATAAATCCAACTGTTGGCAGCCCATCAACGCCAACCCCTTCCGCGACAACAATTTGCCAGGGGAGCTCCAATACCACTTATACTACAACCGCCACTAATGCAACCAGTTACAGCTGGACCGTTTCGGGTACCGGGAATACTATTTCCGGTACGGGAACAACGGGTACCGTAACCTGGTCCCCTGCCTTTTCCGGTACAGCAACGGTAAGCGTTACCGCTAACGGATGTAATGGGCCTTCGGCTGCAGCATCCACCACTGTTACCGTTAGTGCCACATCGGTATCTCCTACACTTGGCTCATCATCTCCGGTAGCGGGAAGTGTTATTTGTTCCGGGTATAATTCAGGTTCAGCCACTTTCACAGGCGGATCCGGATCGGGTGCCAATGAATATCAGTATAGTATTGATGGTGGTTTAAACTGGGCCACTTATACCAATAGTGCAACTATTACCACAACCGGTGGTGTTACCTCGGTTCAGGTAAGAGCCCGTCGCAGCGGAGGAGTCTGTGCGGCAGCTGCTTATAATACTTTTACTATCTGGACCTATGGTGTTGCACCGGTTTCTCCTACATTAAATTCAGCATCTCCCATTGGCGGAACTACTATTTGTGCCGGCTTTAACACCGGTATTGTCACCGGAACCGGAGGCTCAGGGGGATCAACCGGAGCTACCAATGAGTATCAGGTGAGCATCAACGGAGGGAGCACCTACGGTGCGTATACCAGCGGTGCCGCGGTAATCACAACCGGGGCAACTGGAAGTATTATTGTGCAGGCACGCAGAAACGGCGGTTCTTATGGTTGTTCAAGTACGGCATGGACCACAATCAATACCTGGAATTTAAGTTCAGCAACTGTTAACCCATCATTGAATGTAGCTACACCAGCAAATGGTACTTCATTTTGTGCAGGCTTTAGCCCAAGCGCTACCATTACAGCAGGTTCAGGCGGATCAACAGGATCTGTGGATACCTATCAATATAGCATCGATAACGGCTCAAACTGGCTGGTATATGTTTCCGGAACTGCCATTGCCACAGCAGGAGCAACCGGAAATGTACTGATCAGGGCCAGCCGCTCAGCAGGTAGTTACGGATGCAGTGCCACCGGACCTGCCACTATTGTTACCTGGCCGGTATCACAAACGCCTGTAGCACCTACATTGGGTTCCGCCGTTCCAGCAGACGGAAGCGTTATTTGTCCTGCATTTAACACCGGCACCGTAACAGGCTCTGCAGGTTCGGGCGGGTCAGGTACGGCTGCCGATGAGTATCAGGTTAGCATTGACGGTGGCACTACGTTCAGTTCCTATACCAGCGGAGCGAGTATCACTACCACCGGTGCAACCGGAAGTGTTATTGTTCAGGCACGCCGCACAGGCGGATCCGTTTGTGCCAATACCTCCTGGAGCACTATTTGTACATGGGTGGTTTCCTCGCCAACAATAATCCCGGCATTAGATGTGGCAACACCGGCAAGCGGCACGGCAATTTGTGCAGGGTTTAGTGTAAGTGCAACTATTACGGCGGGCTCAGGCGGGTCGGCGGGTGCTGCTGATTTGTATGAATATAGTATTAACAACGGAGTGGCCTGGTTGGCATATACTTCAGGCGCTTCAATAAATACTGCTACCGCAACTGGTAATGTTCTCATCAGGGTGAGCCGTTCAGCAGGAAGTTATGGCTGCAGTTCAACAGGACCTTCAATCATTGCAACCTGGCCAGTTTCATCAGCCACTGTTAACCCGGTATTGCTGGCAGCCACTCCGGCAAATGGAATTTCAATCTGCCCGGGTTATTCGGTGAGTGCTACCATAACTCCTGGTTCAGGAGGATCAGCAGGTGCAGCCGATTATTATGATTACAGCATAGATAACGGAGCATCCTGGTTTGTTTATGTCTCCGGATCTGCCATTAATACCACCACAGCAACCGGGAATGTTCTGATTCGTACCAGCCGTTCAGCCGGGAGCAGCGGTTGCAGTGCAACCGGACCTGCGGTGATTGTAAACTGGCCTGTCTCCTCTGCCACGGTGTCGCCAACCTTAGGATCGGCAAATCCAGCTAACGGAAGTGTGATTTGCACAGGCTTTAACACCGGTAGTGTTAACGGAACCGGTGGTACAGGTGGTTCAACCGGAGCGGCAAATGAGTATCAGGTCAGTATCAATGGAGGAGGTGCCTTTTCTGCCTACACAAGTGGGGCCGCAATAAACACAGCAGGAGCATCCGGAAGTGTAATTGTTCAAGCCCGAAGAACCGGAGGAAGTTACGGATGTACTTCAACCTCCTGGGCAACCATTTGTGCCTGGACGATCGGTACCACTCCGTTGGCGCCTTCATTGGGCTCAGCATCACCGGGGAACGGCAGTTCCATTTGCGCCGGATTTAATACCGGAACAGTTACCGGGACCGGTGGATCAGGAGGTTCTTCCGGAGCAGCAAACGAATATCAGGTCAGCATTGGTGGTGCATACACTGCTTATGTATCAGGCACCGCCATAAACACATTTGGTGCAACCGGGAACGTTATTGTGCAGGCCCGCAGAACAGGTGGAAGCTACGGGTGTTCCAGCACCGCCTGGGTTACTATTTGCACCTGGTCTGTATCGTCAGCAACTGTTAATCCAATCTTAAATGTGGCAACACCAGCCAGCGGTTCCACTATTTGCGAGGGATATAGTACATCAGCAACCATAACCGCAGGCTCTGGTGGCTCCATTGGTGCCGCCGATACTTATGAATATAGCATCAATAGTGGTGTTACCTGGTTCACTTATACCTCAGGATCATCAATCAATACTACAGGCGCAACCGGAAATGTCATGATACGGGCCAGCCGGTCCGGTGGCAGCTACGGCTGCAGTGGTTCGGGCCCTGCAACAATTGCTACCTGGCCAGTTGCATCGGCGGCGGTGGCACCCACTTTGGGTTCAGCAAGTCCGGCAAGCGGAAGCACAATCTGTGCAGGTTCCAATACCGGAACGGTTACCGCAACGGGTGGTTCCGGTGGCTCATCAGGTTCAGCCAATGAGTACCAGTTCAGCATCAATAACGGGGCATCTTATAATTCATATGTTAATGGTGCTGCAATCAGTACAACCGGTGCTACAGGAAGTGTTATAGTTCAGGCACGACGGACGGGTGGCAGCTACGGTTGCAGCTCAACCTCCTGGACAACTCTCTGTACCTGGACCGTTAATCCACAGCCTACCATAACCTTAGGGTCAAATCCAGTGTTAAACAGAGGAACAACGATAGCCAATCTATTGTATTCCGCCACTACCTCTAGCCCCAATCAGTACAGCATAGATTATAATGCTACGGCAAATACAGCCGGATTTATTGATGTGGCCAATGCCGCGCTCACTGCTAGTCCCATTGTTTTGGTTGTTCCGGCAGCACCCGCATTGGCTACCTATAATGCAATCCTTACTGTAAGAAACTCAACCACCGGCTGCGTCAGCATTAATTACCCGATAACTGTAACAGTTGGTCAGAATATTTTAACTGCCTCCTTGTTGAACTCATCTCAAAAGAGCGTGAAAGAAACGGGCACCATGGTAGTTACCGTACAGCTATCAGCAGTCAGCGCTAGTCAGGTAACGGTACCATTTACCATAAACGGTGGAAGTACTGCAACGGGAGGAGGCACGGACTACGCGGTTACGGCAAGTCCGTTAACCATAGCTGCCGGCAGCACTACTGCAGGCATTGTTATTACGATTACCAGTGAGGCTTTGGATGAGAACGATGAAACGGTTATCGTAAACCTGGGTACACCCACCAATGCCATTCTGGGGCCGATTATTACTCATACCGCTACCATTACCGATGATGATCCTTATCCAACCGGTTCAATTGCAGTGAACCGTGCAGGAATCTCCACTGATGCTACTTCCCTGGTCAATGGAGTGCTGTTGAAAGGATGTGTTACCGCCAGTAATGTTGTGTTCCGGGGGAACGCAGCCCAGATCGGCCATTTTTTAAAAGGATCGTCTGCATTTCCGCTATCTGAAGGTGTTTTACTTTCTACAGGGAATGTAGCTAACGCCGAAGGACCAAACAAGGATTTTGGAACGACCACTCAATATGCGGGTGCAGGTGATGCAAATATTAATACGATTACCGGTGGAACCTCTTATGATGCTGCCGTTCTTGAATTTGACTTTGTTCCTGCCGGGAACATTCTGCAGTTTAACTATGTTTTTGCATCGGAAGAATATGCTGAGTATGTTGGTGCTGCATCAAACGACGCATTTGCATTTTTGCTGAGCGGGCCGGGAATTACAGGCACTGTAAATATTGCGTTGATTCCTTCTACTTCAACACCGGTTTCTATCAATACTGTTCACGGCCAAGGTAATACACTAGGCACTACTTTCCCTGCTGAATTACTGAATTTAATGCCCTATCCAACTAATTTCGGGCAACCCTGGACCCGGGTAACCGATGATGCAATTGGCGCTTTCGGAACAGCTCCTTCCCGTTATTACTACCGGATTACTCCAACCAACAACAATACATATCCTCCGTTAAACGCTTCCTATTATGTTGATAACGGACAGTTTTATGATCGGAACCTCTTTGCAACCAGTGGGCGCAAGCAACTTGAATATGTAAACGGGAACGGAGTATCGGACATGGAATTTGATGGCAGGACTACCGTACTTACAGCCTCTCATTCTGTTACCGCCTGCCAGACTTACCATATTAAAATGGTGGTAGCTGACGTAAGTGACCAAAAATGGGACTCCGGAGTATTTTTGGAAGCTAAGAGTTTTTCTTCTAACGAGATTTTGATCTCTAGTCATATTGGCGCAATCATCGGCGAGGCTGATAATATGTTTGAAGGATGCGATGGTAGTTTTATCCGCTTTCAACGCACCACCGGAGCCGATAACAGTCAGCCATTTACTTTCCCGATTTTAATATCCGGTACTGCAGTAAACGGGGTAGATTATGTATATACAGACCAGGCCGAAAACATAATCGGTGACGGGAAATTCCCTGCAACCGGTACGGTGGCAGCGGGCTCCAATTATGTTGATTATTATTATAAAGCACTGTCAGACGGACTCATTGAGGGTAACGAAACCATTATTTTTAAGGTAAACAACAGCTGCCTCTGTAGCCCAACCCCATCTTACCTGGAGAAAATGGTAACTATTGTTGATGTACCACAAATTCAAACCTCCAGTGTATCTGTTATAAAATGTTCAACGAGCGGGTACCCGGTTGCCACTATTACCGTAAATTTAGACGGAGGATTGGACCCAACAGAATATTTATACAGTTTGGACGGTGGAACTTTCCAAGCCAGTAACCAATTTACCATACCGAGCGCGGTGGCGGATGGGTCCGATATTTTTGGCACTAGTCATACAGTTACCGTAAAAGACTTTTACTCGTGTAATTCTGTAACTGAAAACAATATCATCATTCCTGATATTTCGCCTTTTGCTGCGGAGGCTGGTTCAAATATTGAGATGTGTGCGGGTCAAACCGGAGTTCAGTTAAATGCATCAGGAGGAATTTATTATTCGTGGACTTCCGATACTGGCCTTGTGTATCTGTCGAATCCCAGTATTGCAAATCCTGCAGTGAGAAGCGACATCCCGGTTGGCACCTATATTTTCACGGTGACTGCTCAGGATCAGGAGGGTTTGGCGCCAACATGCAGCGGGACTGATAATATGACGCTGACCGTAAAACCAAGGCCGGCCCTTACGGTTACTTCAAATTCTTATTCTGTTTGCAACGGAATGCCCATTCAGTTAACTGCCACAGAAACAAATGGGGTTGCCATCAGTTCCTGGTTCTGGAATCCCGAAACCAATTTGAGCAGCCCAACAATAAGTAATCCTGTTTATACTCCGGTTGTCAGTTCTTATCTGGCGCAATCGTTTTCAGTAACGGCTACGGCAACAAATGGTTGTACAGTAAGTGGTTACTCTGCTGTGGTTGAAGCGTTTCCTGCACCGGTCATTACCACAGGTGCCATTGTGAATGCAGGCTGCGGACTGAGTAATGGATCAGCTACTGTATCAGCAACTTCACCCGGGACATTACCACCTCCTACGTTTACCTATTTATGGAATACCTCTCCTGCCAAAACAACTGCCTCGGCTACCGGGCTTGCGGCTGGAACCTATACCGTTACGGTGACTGATGCAACGCATGGATGTTCGAGCTCGAAATCGGTAACCGTAGGCACTTTAGCGGATGTTACACCGCCCACCACAGGGTGCAAAATCCCATTCACCGTTTATTTAGATGGAACAGGTAACGCTGCTATTACCGTTTCCCAAATCAATAATCCTGCTGTTACAGCCGACAATTGCACGGCTACCGGAAACCTGGTTATGTCGTTAAGCAAATCCACTTTCAACGCCAGCAACCTGGGCGCCAATACGGTGACACTTTCGGTAATGGATGCCTCTGGAAATGTTGGAACCTGCACTACTGTTGTAACAGTTGCATATCCAACAACCTGTATCATCACCGGGTCGAGAACTATTTATAAAGAAAGTTTTGATGCCGGATCGGTTAACGGAGGTTATTCTATTTCTGCCGGTTCAGCCTATAACATAAATAGCTCGGCAATGCGAGTTACCAAAAACACCACAGTCGATAATTTCTTTATTTCCAGGTTTATTAATGTTTTGAGCTATACCCATTTGAATATTTCGGTTAGTACTCCTGCAACACAAACAGGTTTAAATAGTTCCGATTATATTCAATTCTGGTATTCTGTGGATGGGGGGGCCAATTATGTACAATTTGCCAATAACGGGCGCATGACTGGAACCACAACCGGGACTGCATGCTCCAATATTCCAAATGCCGAAAGTGTCCGGATTAAAATATTAAGCTACCAGAACGGTAACTCAGAGTGGCGCGACTTTGATGATGTTCATCTGACCGGAGACCCGGCCTTGCAGATAGCCGCTACGCTAACGCATGTTACTTGTTATGGCCAATCGAACGGACAAATTGTGGCCAGTGCTACCGGAGGAGCATCCTCATCTTATCAATATAAGCTAAATGCTGTTCCATATACCGCTTATCAGGTAAGTGGCACTTTTACCGGTTTATCAGCCGGAACCTATATCATAACTTCAAAAGATGCAAATAATGTTGAAAATACGAAAGAGGTAATTATTACCCAACCTGCCAATCCTGCAAATAGCGCAGGGCTCGCAGTTTCTGATGCTTCAGTTTGCAACCCTTCGGCCGGTAATGTGGTTTTTACCATCACCAATGCATTGAGCGGGGTTAATTATGAATTAAAAACATTAGCTGACGTTTCCCTTAGCCCTGCTGTTACGGGCACCGGATCCGGAACGAATCTGGCTTTAACTATTCTGCAAGCCAATCTTCCAACTTCAACCACCACTTATAAGGTTGTTGCATCCACCGCAAGCGGTTGCCAAACAACTGACCTCACCGATCGGCCTACCCTCAACATTACTCCAAAGCCTGCTGGATCCGCCAGTCAGAGTTTTTGCAGCACGAATTCACATAAAATCAGTGATCTCTCAGTTACTGGCACCGGTATTATCTGGTACAATGCTTCAACCGGGGGATCGGTTCTGGCACCGGCAACCAACCTGGTTAACGGTCTTACCTATTATGCCAGCCAGACCATCGGAGGTTGTGAGTCGGCTACCCGGCTAGCCGTTACCGCCAGTGTTACTTTGCCTCCAACAATCCTCAGTGTAACTCATGGAGCGATTTGCGGTTCCGGAACCGTTACTCTGCAGGCTACGGCAAGTGCCGGAGTGATTAATTGGTATTCCGGCCAAACCGGGGGAGCATCTATTGGTACTGGTACCAGTTTTACTACTCCAAATATCAGTTCAACAACCTCCTATTGGGTTGAATCCACAAACAATGGGTGTGCTACCTCACCACGTTCGCAGGTTATCGCCAATGTTTATGCGCTTCCAACTATTTCATTGGGCGCCAATCCAGCGGTTTGCATCGGGGCCGGGTCTGCCGGTTTAACTTATAGCGCTACCACCGGAGGTGCTAATCAGTACAGTATTAACTTTGACGCCACAGCTGAAGCTGCCGGATTTATCGATTTGGCATTCCGGACTTTGCCTGTGAGCCCAATAGCAGTTGTAGTGCCCGGTACTGCTACTGTGGGGACCTATAAGGCAACCCTGATGGTGAAAAATAGTTTGAATAGTTGTGCCAGTACTCCTGATTCTATCACTTTTACCATTAATCCCACTACTGCAATCACCAGCCAGTCAATGGGAGCCCAGGAAACCTGCATCGGACAATCGTTCTCTCCAATCTCAGTATCTGCCGTTGGAGTGGGCTTAACCTATCAATGGTATAGTGATGTGAGTGGAAGTACCAGTGGGGGCACCTCTCTGGGATCTGCTAACGGAGCGCAAACAGCTACTTATACTCCACAAGCCACGCAAGCGGGTACTTTGTTTTATTATTGTACAGTTATCGGAACCTGTGGAAGTGCAATATCTTCTATATCAGGAGCGTTTGTCGTAAATGCAATACCTACAGCAACCATCTCGTACCTGGGTTCACCATTCTGTAAGTCGGTTAGTGTACCGCAATCCGTTTCATTAAGCGGTACAGGAGCTTACAGTGGAGGAATATACAGCTCAACCACCGGATTGACAATTAATCCTTCAAATGGGGAGATTGCTCCGGCAACCAGTATTGCAGGTGTTTATACGGTAACCTACACCATTCCGGCATCAGGCGGCTGTAGTGAAGAAACAGCAACTACCTCTGTTACTATTACACAAGTTCCGGTAGCGACTTTTAATTATTCACCGGAGCCTTACTGTTCCAATGCGTCCAATCCATTGCCGGTATTTACCGGTGGAGGAACAGCCGGGACTTTTTCCTCCGCAACAGGTTTGATTTTTGTGAGCACCTCAACCGGAGAGGTTAATTTATCGGCAAGTACGCCAGGTACTTACACTGTTATTAATACGATTGCCCCATCGGGTGGCTGCGATGAAGTATCAGCAACAGCTACCATAACCATTACCGCTTTGCCAACGGCGGCTATCTCCTATATCGGTACTCCTTTCTGCAAATCTTCTGAACCAGTTAGTGTTACCCTGAACGGAACCGCAGGCGGGGTTTACTCATCAACGGCCGGATTAACCATTGATTCCGGTACCGGTGCCATTACTCCGGCCTCCAGTACAGGAGGAACATACACGGTAACTTACACCATAGCAGCGGCAGCAGGCTGCCAATCGGTTACTGCAACCACATCGGTAATTATTACTGCTATTCCGGTTGGCGGATTTAGCTATACCGGAACCCCATATTGCATTAATGGAACAAACCCTTCACCAACTTTTGTTCAAGGGGGAGTGGCGGGTACTTTTTCCTCAACAGCCGGGTTGGTGTTTGTTAGTAATTTAACGGGACAAGTAAATTTATCAGCCAGCACCCCGGGTTCCTATACCGTTACCAATACCATTGCCGGTAATGGCGGTTGTGGAGTAGTTACCGCAACCAGCTCGATTACTATTTCAGCCATACCAGCTGCAACGATATCCTATTCGGGGGCGCCATTCTGTAAAAATATTCTGATCCCTCAGCAGGTTACCCGAACCGGAACAGCCGGGGGTACTTACTCCGCGTTGCCGGCAGGGTTAACAATCGATTTAAATACTGGGGCGATTGTTCCCTCTACCAGCACGGCCGGAACCTATACCGTAACTTATACTATGCTGGCAGGAGGTTGTGCTCCGGTGTTGTCAACCACTTCGGTTACCATTAATAGTGAATTAACTGCTGGCATCAGTGGCGGAACTACCCCGGTATGCTATAACAGTTCACCCGGAACGCTTACTGCAACCGGATCTGGCGGAACAGGCTCCTACACTTATTTATGGTATAAAGATGGTATCACAACCGGAGTTACCACGCAAACATATTCTCCGGGTAATTTAATCCAAACTTCCGTATTTTACTGTGCCATAACCAGCGGATCATGCGGAACCGTGAACACCCCTACCTCAACGATCACGGTTACCGAAGTGCCAACCGGAACAATCAGCTACGCAGGTTCACCTTTCTGCATCGACCTTAGCGCTGAGCAGCCTGTTACTTTATCGGGTACCGGCGCTTATACCGGAGGAACCTATAGTTCTTCAGCGGGATTATCCATTAATACGGTAACGGGTGCCATAACTCCAAACCTAAGCACAGCGGGCAGCTATACGGTTACTTATATCATACCTGCTTCAGGAGGCTGTTCCAACGTACCGGTAACTACCTCGGTAACTATTACCCTGGTTCCATCAGTAACCCTAACCTATGCAGGCTCTCCATTCTGTATGTCGGATAATAGCAGCCAGCCGGTTACCCTGACAAATGGTATCGGAGCCTATACCGGAGGAACCTATAGTTCAACCGAGGGCTTGAGCATCAATGCTGCAACGGGCGAAATTATCCCGGGTTCCAGTATTGCAGGAACCTATACGGTATCTTATAGCATACCTGAATCCGGAGGGTGTGGGGGAGTAGTGGTCACCACCAGTGTTACCATTACGGCAGTACCCACTGTTGCGATCTCCTATTCCGGTGCGCCTTTCTGTAAGTCGCAGGTTACTCCACAAGCAGTAACTTTAAGCGGAACTGGAGCTTATGAAGGGGGAACTTACACTGCCTCCCCGTCGGGATTGTCTATCAATTCAGGTTCCGGTGATATTACGCCTGTTACCAGCACTCCGGGTTCTTATACGGTGACTTATACCACCCCTGCCTCCGGAGGGTGCAGTGCCGTAGTGGCAACCCTTGAGGTTGCCATAACACCAATACCCACGGCCACTATCAGCTATAGCGGCACCCCATTCTGTAAATCGGTCAATACTCCTCAAGCGGCAACATTATCCGGGACCGGAGCTTATGAAGGGGGTACTTACACCGCTATGCCGGCCGGACTAAGCATTAATTCATCAACCGGTGATATAACACCTGGTACCAGTGAACCCGGTACCTATACAGTTACTTACACCATTCCGGCATCAGGAGGCTGCAGCAGCGTTACCACAACCTCAACGGTAATTATTACTGCGGTGCCAACTGCCAGCATTGTATACGGCGGTTCCCCTTTCTGCAATACTTTAGTTACTCCTCAACAAGTTACTTTAACCGGGACCGGGGCTTATACAGGTGGTACATACACAGTTTCGCCAGTTGGTTTGACTATCAATGCCTTAACGGGCGATATTTTACCAGCCAGCAGTACGGCTGGAGCGTATACCGTTACCTATACGGTTCCTGCATCAGGCGGTTGCGATCCCGTAGGGGTAACCCTTGTGGTTACCCTAACTGCCTTACCCGTTGGAACTTTCACCTACACAAATTCTCCTTATTGCGCTAACTCTGTCAATCCACTTCCCACATTCTCCGGTGGTGGGGTTGCCGGGGTTTTCTCATCAACCTCGGGTCTTATTTTTGTCAGCAATACAACTGGAGAAGTAAATCTATCGGCTAGCACACCAGGTACGTATATGGTCACCAATACTATTGCTGCTGCAGGTGGATGCGCCCAGGTTACAGAAACTGCCAGCATCACCATCACTGAATTACCAACTGCCGTGATCAGTTACCCTGACGAAGCATACTGTAAATCTGTCGTTACCGCTCAATCAATCAGTCTAAGCGGTACTGCGGCATACACAGGTGGTGTTTTTTCAGCAGCTCCGGCAGGGTTATCCATTAATGCGGTTACCGGTGCAATAACTCCGGGTTCAAGCAGTGCAGGTACCTACACGGTTTCTTACGCTATACCTTCAGCAGGCGGGTGTACCCCTGAGGCGGTAACCACCTCAGTTACCATAACGGCGATACCTTATGCGGAGATTTTTTACACCGGATCGCCATTCTGCTGGTGGCTTACCGATCCGCAAATTGTTACTTTCACAGGCACCAGCGGTGGTACCTATACTGCCTCGCCAGCAGGATTATCCATCAATCCAACTTCAGGAGCTATAATACCAAACGCCAGTACTACCGGAACTTATACGGTTACCTACACGGTTGCACCGGCCGGTGGTTGTGATTTATTCTCTACCACTACATCAGTAACCATTATTGACGATTTGGTATGGACCGGAAATATGAGCACCGATTGGAATGTTCCGGCCAACTGGTCGTGCCTGGTGGTACCCGATATAAATACCAACGTAAGGATACCGCTTTTGGCTAATCAACCGGTTTTAAGTAATGGAACAGGTTTTATTCCGGTTACGGGAGCTGCAAAAAATATTGTGCTCGAAAATGGATCCTCCTTAACGGTAACTGGAAATACTATTCAAATTGGTGGGACCATCAGCAACAGCGGAACTTTTACTGCCACAGAGGGAACGGTGGAAATGAAAGGAAACTCAGCTCAAATCATTGGTGCAGATGTTTTTGCTACCAACACGATTATGAATCTCACAATCAATAATTCCAATAGTGTTGTATTGGAGGGAACACTCAATATCACCGGGATTTTAAATGCAGCCATTGGAAATCTGGCGGCGGGTGACTTTTTAACTTTGATTTCTACGGCTACACAAACAGCTTTGATCGATGGAACCGGAACGGGCGAAGTTCTTGGAAATGTTACCATGCAGCGATACCTTCCATCCACTTTTGGGTACAAATATTTCAGTTCCCCATTCAGGGCCGCTACTGTTAATGAATTTGGCGATGATATGAATTTAAGTGCAGTGTTTCCAACTTTTTACCGGTATAATGAAAACCATTTTACTCCGGCGGGAGTCGAGATGTCGGGTTGGACTACCTACACTGATCCGGGCGGGTTACTGAACCCGTTAGAGGGATACGCTGTGAACTTTGGACCTCTTTCCACACCGAAAACTGCCGACATAACGGGTACGGTCACCAATGGGCAGGTTCAGGTTGAACTTTTGAACCATAAACGACTTTACACCAAGGGATTTAATTTGGTTGGAAACCCATATCCTTCACCGATCGATTGGAACAACGAAGGCTGGACCAAGAATAACATTGACAACGCACTTTATTTTTTCAATGCCAGTAACCCCACCGGAGATCCGTTGGCAAATGATTCCATACAATATCAGGGTGTTTACAGCAGTTATGTTAATGGAGCAGCAACAGGAAACGGATCCAATATCATTGCTTCGATGCAAGGATTTTTCGTACATGTAACAGAAGGTCCGGGCACGGTTACCGGAACACTGGGAACGACCAATCCGGTTAGAACCAACGATTTAAATCCGCAATTCAAGAAAACTTATATTGATCACCGGGAGATCCTTAGGTTTACTGCAAATTTTGAAACGACCAATGCAATGGAGGACATGGCGGTGGTTTACTTTGACCGCAACGCCAAGCCTGCATTTGATTCTGACATGGATGCATTGAAATTAACGAATACTGACCCAATGGTTCCCAACCTGTATTCGTTTTCACTCGAATCCAGGCAGCTTTCGATTAATGGATTACCCATACTTACCGATAGTATAACCGAGATACCGCTAGGATTAAATTTACTCAACACCGGGTGGGTTACCTTTAAAGCAAAAGACATTTCACAGTTACCTTTTAACCTGCACCTCTATCTTTTGGATGGCGATCTGGGAATTATCCAGGATTTGCAACGCAACCCCGAGTATCGTTTTAATTTGAAAAACGGAGAATACAATGAACGGTTTTCATTGGTTTTTTCACTATCCGAAATAACAGATCCTGCAGCAGTTACTGAAAACCTCTTTAAGGTATTACGCTCTGGTAATCTGTTAATCGCCAGGGTAACACTTCCTTACAGCACACGAGGCACACTTATGGTAACCAACATGGCAGGCCAGGTAGTACTTCGCAAGGAGGTTTTAGGCTCCGAAATGGTTGAAATAAATCCAAATTCGTCAGCAGGAATTTATATTGTAACTTTGGTCTCTGGTAAGAGAGCCCAATCAGAGAAACTTTTAATGCGATTAGATTATGAATAGATCTAAACATCCATTCTTGTTTAGGATGCTTTATTTGTCATTCCTGGTAATGTTATTTGCTTTTGTCTTCGATGTATCGGTTCAGGCCCAGCAAAAGCCACCCAAACCGATTACCGTTACCGTAGCCAAAATGTATAATCTGGATTTTGGATCTTTTTGTGCAGGTAACGGGATAGGGACCAATGTGATCGTAGATGCTTACGGCAATCGCACAAAAACGGGTAATATCATTCTTTTGGGTAGTTTTTCTTCCGCTGCGCTTTTCATTATTACTGCAATCCCCGGAACGTTTATCAGTATTTTAGACTTGGGTGATACCATCTTAACAGGTCCGGGTGGAGCAACTCTGACTTTACGGATGGGAGATTCCTATCCTCCTTCTCCTTTTATTGCAACCGGAGATTACACCCCTGTTTCGATCGGTGGCCGGCTGATGGTTCCTTCAGCTCAAGCAACGCCGGGAGGTGTTTATAATGGTGATTTGAATGTGATTTTTATTCAGGAATAAGTAACATCCTTATTGAAAAATCTAGATGGAGATTATTCAATGAAAGTTTGGCGATATGCATGGTGCGTTTCGCTATTCATTTTGTTTTCCTTTTTCAAACTTGAAGCTCAAAACGAACCGGAATACGAGGAAATCTCTGTATTTTTAATGGTTCAACGGGTAGGTGGATTCGACATTCCTGCCGTTTACTCTTACTCAAATCAGCAGGTTTACCTACCGGTCCAGGATATTTTTAATTTTCTGAAAATCAAGAATACTCCATCTCCAACTTTAGATTCTGTGTATGGCTTTTTTATCAATCCGGAAAATAAATATGTGGTCGATAAATTGCATGATCGGATTGTATTTGCAAATAAAGTATATGCCATTAAATCCGTTGATATTATTCGGACAGAGACCAACCTTTATCTCCGGTCAAACTTTTTTGGAGAGGTTTTCGGATTGGATTGTGTATACAATTTCCGAAACCAAATGGTGACACTTAATACTAAAATCGACCTGCCTGTAATTCGCGACATGCGATTGGAATTTGTTAGAAAGAACTTATCCGGAATGAAAGGTGAAGCAAAGGCGGACACAACTATCGGTCGCTCCAATCCACTATTTCATTTTGGAGCAGCCGACTGGTCTGTTATGTCTAACCAGGAAATTGTGGTAAATAACCTGAACAATAAGGATACTATTGAAGTGAACAAGCAGAGCAGGTTAAATTTTGGATTAGGAGGAATCATTGCTGGCGGTGAAGCAAAGGTTGTACTCCAATACTATACAGGACAGCCATTTGTTGAAAAGCAGCAGCAATATCTCTGGAGGCTTGTGAATAATGATCGCAAGATTTTCCGCCAAATAAATATCGGGAAAATTCCCACTCAATCAACCTCTACTTTGCTAAATCCGGTTTTGGGTGTTCAGTTTACCAATGCACCAACCACTTATCGCAGGTCATTTGGTTCATATACTTTGAGCGATTATACTGAGCCTGACTGGGCTGTGGAATTGTATGTAAACAATGTACTGGTGGATTTTAAAAAAGCTGATGCCTCAGGGTTTTTCACTTTCGAAGTACCATTAATGTATGGAATAACCATTGTTTTACTCAGGTTTTATGGCCCTTATGGTGAGGAACGGTCCAAACAGCAAAATATAAATATCCCATACAGTTTCCTGCCGGCAAAAGAATTTCAGTATGCTGTTAGTGCAGGAATGGTACAGGATACTATAAATAGTTTGTTTTCAAGGGCCACTGTTAATTATGGTATTAACAGGTTTGTTGCAGTTGGTGGCGGGTTGGAATATCTCTCAACTGTGGCATCGGGCTCTTTTATGCCCTTTGTTAATACTTCCGTAAGATTAGGTTCAAATTTATTGTTTTCGGGAGAGTATACTTACGGCGTCAAGGGCAAGGGTATATTGAATTTCCGTACAGCTAAAAATTTTCAGGTAGAGCTAAATTATACTCGTTTTGATCCAAATCAAACGGCTATTAAATATAGCTTTCTTGAAGAACGAAGAGCAACCTTTTCATTTCCGATTAAGACGCGCAGATTTACAGCCTTTTCACGTTTTGCTTTAACGCAGAACATTATGGTTTCATCACAATTTTCTACTGCTGAATGGTTGCTTTCCGGTGCTTTGTTTGGTGTAAGTACCAATTTCACAACCTATGCCATGCTGGCTGATATCTCCCGCCCCTATTTATATAGTAATCTGGCTTTAGGATTCAGATTGCCAGGGAAATTTCTTATACGACCGCAGGCACAGTTTGAGTATTCAACAAACCGATTGGTTTTAATTAAGGTGGAATTGGAAAAACAGTTTATGAAGCTTGGATTTCTTAACTTTTCGTATGAGAATAATTTCAAAAGTAGTTTGCAAAATATTCAATTCGGCTGCCGGTTTGACCTGGGCATCGCCCAAACAGCCTTAACCTATCGCAGAAGCAATAATATTAACATGTTAATTGAATCGGCTAGCGGTAGCCTGTTGGTTGATCGTAAAACAAAATTTGCCGGTTTATCAAATAGAACAAGTATTGGGAAAGGAGGAATTGTTGTCATGCCTTTTATTGATAACAATGGAAATGGCAGGTTTGATAAGGGAGAGCCGAAAGTGTCAGGTCTTCAAATTAATATTAACGGAGGAAGGGTGGAATACAATAAACGGGATTCGGTGATCCGGATTTTCGAATTAGAGCCCTATATGAGTTATTTGATAGAGCTTAACAAGTTTAGCTTCGATAACATTGCCTGGCAAATGCGATTGAAGAATGTAAGTGTTATGGTGGATCCTGACCAATTTAAATTAGTGGAAGTTCCCATAACAGTGATGGGCGAAGCTGCTGGTACAGTTACCTTTCGTTCATCCGTTGGTGAAAAAGGGTTGGGCAGAGTTACAATTTGCTTTTACAAGACTACCGGAGCCTATTTTGCCAAAACCCTAAGTGAAACCGATGGCTATTACAGTTTCATGGGCCTGCCTTCGGGTTCGTATTTTGCACGGATTGACCCGGAACAGATGAGAAAACTGAACATGACTGCCACTCCGGATAGCATTCCTTTTAGCATGCGGGGTGGAAGCGAGGGTGATTATAAGGATGGACTAGATTTTGTCATTAAATCAAATATTGAAGAGATACCACAGGAGCAAAAAGCTATTTCAATAAAGGATCAGGCAGCGGAGCTCAAAAAGGAGCAGGTAGTGGTACAAAAGAAGGAGCCCGAGCCTGTACCCAGTAAGGAATCACTCATGATTGGTGAACCAAAAATCCAGAATCCAAAAGCTGCAGGGAAGGCAGGAGAAACCTTATCGGCCAAAGAAAAGGTTACCGTGTTTGCTATTCAGGTGGCGGCATCCAAAGTATTTTATGAGCCGGAGTTCTACCGTAACAAGTTCAAAATTGCTGATTCAGTGTGGTACATTGAAAAGGATGGATGGTTCAAGTATTTTACGGGCAAATATGCCACCTCGCGACAAGCCAGTGCTGATTTAACCAAATTGAAGATTAATGGATTTGTTGCTTCAGTACTCATTAGTAAGGAAGACGTGAAGAAGACGGGAGAGGACGTAAAGAAGACGGGAGAGGACGTAAAGAAGATGGGAGAGGACGTGAAGAAGATGAGTGAGATCGTGAAGACGGTGGACGTGAAGAAAACGGAAGAGAAGAAGGATACGGTGATGCCGGCGCCACAAAAGAAAGATACTGTGTTAACACAAAAGAAAGATACCGTTTTTCCAGCTAAGAAAGATACTGAGATACCCGTTAAGAAGGATACTGTGTTGCCAGTGAAGAAAGGCACCGAGATGCTAGTGAAGAAAGATACCGTATTACCAGTAAAAAAGGATACCGTATTGCCTGTAAAACCTGATGTTCCGCCAGCTGTGAAAGAAGTTGTCATGGTTTACACTATCCAGATTGCAGCCGACAAAACCCTTATTGATCCCGCCTTCTTCAAGAAAAACCTCAAACTTACCGGCGATGTCCTCTACTTCCAAAAGGACGGCTGGTATAAGTTCGTCACCGGCCAGTATGCCACCAAACTAGAAGCCCAATCCATGTTAAAGCAACTAAAAATCAGCGGCTTCGTAACCTCCGTCGACAAATCCCAGCTCAAACTCCGCTAACCCCCGGTCGCCAGTCCCCCCAACCCCACACCCCAACAACCCATAGCCGTTAACCTAGGGTGATGGCTACGTGGACGCAATTATGCGTCCCTACAGAGCACGCATAATGATTGATGCCGGACGCAAATATGCGTCCGAACGGCGCGTTGAATAAGGAACTTTGCATTCATTGCCCGGTCACATTTATGCCACCGAGGCCATCGTTTGGACGCATATTTGCGTCCGGATTCCCCCCCCCGCGATGCTCTGTAGGGACGCATATTTGCGTCCACCGACCTCCATCCTACACACCAATGCGATCATGCGGAAGCTTTGAATTTTCCTCAACCGCCCATCTGCTACTCGCATAGAATCAAGCTCCAATTCCTTAAGTTGACGGCTATGCCCCACCCCCCACCCCCCAAACCCCACACCCCAAACCCTCTTCCATTAGCATATTAGCACATTAGCATATTAGCACATTAGCACATTAGCACATTGTCACATTCTCCTCCCCCAGCTCCAACGGATACACCCCAAACTCTCTCACCAGCTTCACCACGTAATCATA
>CAIXKO010000640.1 GCA_903919925.1 uncultured Bacteroidota bacterium
TGTGAACGGCTTCAAATGAAAGCTGGAAACGCTGCCAGTTATCCTGAATCAAATGCCCGTCGAGTTCACTGATCATCTCTGATACTGAAGCTTTAGAGCTGTCCGGATCGTTGGGTAAGTAAGGGAGCAGATCCTCCATCCGTTTTTTAAACTTAATCAGAAAAGCATTGTTTTTCGTGATGTTCAGCGCAATTTCGGCGAGTTGTCTGTCTTTTTCGGCCAGTGCATTTTTATGCTGCTCCGAAATTAGCAATGCTGAATGGGTACGGGCAAGCAATTCTACTGCGTTAATTGGGCGGGTTAAAAAATCAACTGCTCCTGCTTCAAGGGCTTCCCTGAGATTTTCTGGCGAAAGCATTAAACCTGTGGCCATAATGACAGGGATATTGCGGGTAGCTTTGTGTTTTTTTAATTCAAGGATTAAATCAATGCCCGTCATTTTTGGCATGTCCCAATCGGTAATAATAATGTCGGGCAAAATCTTAAGCGCCAGCTCCATTGCCATTTTCCCGTTATCAGACTGATAAATGACCAGATCGGGGCGGTTTTGCTCAAATATTGAAACAATCACCTGAAGATTCTCAACAAGATCATCAACGATAAGAATGGTTCTGCCCTTCATCTGTTTATGGGTTTATTAGAGAATGATAATAGCTGTTATCCATCGAATTAACAGCGTGGTAAACCTGATCTTTCCAAACCTGTACATTTACATCTTTTGATATGGGGATGGTTTTAAGACAGGCGTGTATTTCACTTACCGAATAAATCTCCAGTTTCCGGAGTTTCAACAGGTAGGGAGTGAGTTCTTCCAAAGCTGATTTATTGAACTGCAACTTTTCAGGTTTGTTTTGAATTCCAGGGTTCAGTGCCAATGAATCAAAGTCTCCCAGTACCTGGATTAATGGCAGGGTAAACCAAAAAACAGAACCGGCACCTTTTTCCGAAGATGCCCCAATGCTTCCACCGTGTGCTTCCACCACCATTTTACAAAATGTAAGACCTAATCCGGATGAACCTGCCAATCCCGATTTTTTCCTTTCGGCCTGGGTGAATTTATCAAAAATCAATGGCAAAACCTTCGGGTCAATGCCATCCCCATGATCTGCAACTTCAACTTTAAGCCAACCTGGTCTCGTAACAGAGAAGAGAATGTCAATATTTTCGCCGCTTTTCGAAAATTTGATGGCATTGGCCAGAAGGTTAGAAAAAACCCTTTGTACGAGTTCCTTATCAACATTCAGGACATAGTCAGCATTTGCCATCACATTGATATTCAAGTTTTTTTCCTGGGTTAGCAATCTAACGTCATGGAAAGCCTCCACGGTAATGGTTTTCAAATTGGTGGCTTCTTCCTTGATTTTTAAAGAGGTGTTTTCGTATTTGTAAACATCCAGGATATTCATCACCATCCTGAGCATTGCCCTACCGTTTCTTTCTACAATAACCATCGCCTTCTCCGGATCTTTTTCGATATGATTAAGGTTAATCACCGTATTCAATGGGTTTTTCAGGTCGTGAATAACCATTCCAGTCATGGTTTCCTTAAAATCCAACAATTTATGCAATTGTTGGTTCTTGTTTTCCAACTCTTCTGCCTGGCACTTGATTTCTTCATTTTTATGATAGAGCAAGCGATTGACCTTTTTTAGTTTCGTTTGAGTGAAAACAACATAAATCAAAATCAAAACCGCCAGAACAATTACGGCAATGAGGAAGTTGTTCTCTCTTTTCTTCCGCCAGATCAGGTTTGTTTGCTCGGCAATGCGGGCCTCCTTTTTCCCTGATTCATACAGGGCATTCTTCTCAGCAATAAGCCTGTTCTGGGCTTCTGCATGCCGCTGCCACTTCAGGGTTTGCTGAATTTCGAGATATTTATAGGCTAGCTTGTAATTGTCTGTCGCGGCATACGCCATTGCCAGACTTTCGGCTGCGGCTTCGATCTGAATTTTATTTTGGGCTTTCGCTGCAGACTCATCTGACTTCAGTGCATAGGAAAGTGCATTTGGAAAATCACTCATGGCCAGGTATGTCTTTGAGAGATTGCTATATAGATTAGCCTCAATTAAAATGAAACTTGTATCCGTAATTTTTTTCAAAGCTTCCTGAAAGCAATCAATTGCCTTTTGGTAATGACCCTGATTGCGTTGCGAAGATCCCATGATATCGAGATTGCTGATCGAAATACGCTCGTTTTTCCCTGGCTTTAATACCCTTTGTGATGAATCGATGTACGCCTCGGCTAACTGATATTTATCAATCTCGAACCAGACAGCAGCTATCCGGCTGAAAATATAGGCCTCCATATTGTCCATATCCGAAATATCCCCGCAATGGGCAGCCTCCCCAAAATATTTGATAGCAGCTTCATAGTGACCAAATATCCTGCTTTTTTCAGCAACCAGAACCAAGAGGTCAACCTTATGAGCCTTATTTTCTTTCTTATCGAAATAAGCAATTGCTTTATGTCCCTCAACAAGAGCATCTTCCCTTCTGCCGGTTTCATACAGTGCTGAAACCAGGTTATAGCATCCCCTGTAATAATCCTCAGCATCCTGAGCTTCGAGTGCGGCTTGCTGCAGCTTGCCGGAATAATAAATGGCCGAATCCAGATTGTTGGATGTCCAGTATTGAGAAAGAGAAATCAGCGCTGGAATTTTTTCCTTTGCCGTTGCAGCTTTCCCGACCGAAATGCGCAAATTATCCGGATTTTCACTTTTGAGTGGTGAAGCCAAAAGCAACAAAAAGAGAAGTCCGAAACATCTGTGCATTTTTGATTTATTAATTTACAAAAATACTATAATACAGATAATAGGAAAGGACCCTATGGGATGTCAGAACCCAGATGAAAGTTGCAAAGGTCAGGTCAGCCAATCCTCACTTAATCAGCCCCCTGAAACCCCACCCTAAATGTTTTTCCCTCAACTCCCATACCGGTAAAAACAACCTTACCACCGCTGCTGACGGTAATTTTTTGCTTGTCCCCTACCCGCTCCACCACCAGATCCCAGGCTTGTCCAAAAGCGCGGAGGTCGCGCAATGCCATGCGGGGCCATTCACGGGGCAGCCGGGGCGTGCAGGTAAAGGATTTCAGGCCTGTTGGCACGATTCCAAACATACCCTCGGTGAAAACCCGGGGATAAAGTGAGCCGGGGCAGAGCATATCAATGGCATCCTCATCGGGATAGGGGCCCTGTTCACCGAAAACCTGAGCCTTAACCACCCGGCGGGTCATATCGAGCGCTTCATCGGTGTGGCCGGCTTTGAACAATACCCTGAGAGCATAGTAAGTTTCGCGTGCCCATTCCGTTGGCCGGGTCGATTCCGCCAGGATATCTGCACCCTCCAAACGGCGGGGCCAGAGTTTATCGGAAAGCAAAGCGGCAATGGTTCCCTCCTGCCTTTCATTGATGCCCATGGCGAGCGGCAATAGTATCCAGCCGCGTAAGGTGGTGTTTTCTTTAAAATACCGATAGGTGTTGAAACCTTCCATTTCCGCACCAAAGTTCACCTCAATCGCCTTCCGGAGCGCCGTGGCACGATTATCGAAATCAATTTCAACCGATTTTTTCCCCAGATCATGCGCTAAACGGGCTGCCTGCCGATATCCACTGTAAGCCAGTGATGAGGTGCTTAAATTGGCATCGCCAGTTGGATATCTACCCTCCATCTCATCGGTTTCTGAAGCAATTATACCGCTGCCGGTAAGATGCCCCTGAACGGATTGCGCACTGAATTCAATCAGCGGCCACAGCTCCGCCGCAGCCTTGGGATCGCCCAGAAACAACAGGAATTTCGATAAACCATAAAGCACCATGGCATCATCGCCACGCTCCTGTTGGACGAGCTTCAAGGAGGCACTCTCGAACGAACCGGGAAAAGGACGTATCCCCTTTTCAATGCAATAATCCATCCAAATCCGGTACATATTCAGGGAGGCGCGATTGAGCTGGTCATCGCCAAAAAACGGAAAAACGGGACTGGAATACTCCACCGGATCGTTTGCCCAAATTCCCGGCGAGTACCTCAAACTACCGTTATGAGTAATAATTCCTTTCCACGTTTCAGCAGGACATTCGAGAATGTGGAATTTCTGAAGGGCAAATGCAAGGTCAAGGGCCGGATCAGGGGTTTCCAATCGACCAGGACCTTTCCATGCCCATTTCGACAGGTTAGCACGCGCCTGGTGTTCCAGTGAAACATCTGTATCCCTGTCCGGTGCAGCGATTTGCCTGCCCTGAATGGTAACAGAGAAGGAAACCGTGCCATCCGGTTCCACTGAAACAGGTTCAATACCGGTGCATGTTCTGACTACCACAATTTCCTCATCAGTATATTTTACCTGCCGGATTGCTGAAACCGACATTTTCACCGCTTTTCCTGAATGGTTCTGGAGCTGCCACTCCTCAATAACGACGGCGTTTGTATTGGATGGATAAATGGTGCGGCTGACCTCTATTCCCTTGTTTTCCGGATAGATAAATGTGAGCATGCCATCGAAAGTAGCCGATGCAGGGGAACCCGTTTTCAGGATGAGGTTATTGATACGCAACTCCGGGTCCGATTCTGTTCCGGCATCAATCATGATCTTATTAAAGTTATCGGACTTCACGTTAAAGAAACGGGAAGTATAAAACAAACCCTTGGTAACAGAGGATTGCACCTGCATCACCACTTTCAGCCCCTGCATATTCATCACCAGTGATTGATCCGGATCATTGCCCGTCCACGTATGCGTGATGGTGCCGGCATCGTTCCGAACCCAAAAATCAGGTTTGTCGGGTGAGGCAGTCGCTAAACAATTGGTTACTAAAAATATCGGACATAAAAACAAAACACCGGCAAGGATAAACCTGAATGTTTTTGATGATGAACGATTGATTCTTGTCATGTCATTTCTTTTAATTTACAATTTTTCACTCGTGCCGGCATACTGTATCAGAACTTATTACATGATTGATTTGGTTTTCCTATAGCGTCCACCCTGCCCTGAATTCCGGTTTAATAACTGAATTTGCTGCTTCCAGATTCGTTATCTTCATGCTGTTGCTGTCCCATTTCAGTTCCTGGTTCCGATATAACGATGCCGCTGTTCCCAGCAATACTGTTTCAGTGAGGGGTCCGCCGTAACTGAAATTTGCGCTGGCGGGTTTCCCTGTTTTAATGGCTTCCAACCAATCAGCATGATGTCCTTTGCTACGTTCAAGCAATTGCGGAGGGGTTTTAATTTCCTGATTCTTTTCAAAAAGTAAAATCTGAAAATCACCTGCCCCGTGTGAGCCGTGGGTGATAATGCCTTTTTCTCCGATAAGCAGCGCCCCGCAATCCTCGTATTTAATATTCCGGAGCCTGTCATCGTGAAGTGGGAGCAAGCCGCCGTCATACCAGGTAAGTTTTACCGCCGGCTGCTCATTCCTTACTGGAAATTTATAAGTTATGATGGATGCGGTAGGATAAGTATCGTATTTCACTTCCGGAAGCAGGTTGGAGGTGCTGGCAATTATCGTGTCTGGACTTCCCAGATCCAAAGCCCAGAAGGCAGGATCGAGCGTATGGCACCCGAAATCGCCTAGTGCACCGCAGCCGAAATCAATAAATCCGCGCCATTTCATCGGCAGATAATCAGGCTGGTAGGGCCTGTCCATAGCCGGTCCGAGCCATAAATCCCAGTTCAGATCCCTTGGAACTTTGTGATCTCCGGTAGGGCGAACGATACCATGTGGAAAAGAAACGGAGCCTCCACCTGCAGGACGGTCGCACCAGGCATGAACCTCGGTAACTTTGCCAATGGTTCCTGCTTTTATATGTTCGTAAAACAATCGAATGCTTTCAAATGAATGCCCCTGGTTACCCATCTGGGTTTGCACCCCATATTCTTTTGCCAGCCGGGTGATTTCTCGGACTTCAAAAATGGAGTGTGCCAGTGGTTTCTCGCAATATACATGCTTGCCCATTTTTATCGCCATCGTCGCAATCACCGCATGGTTGTGGTCGGGCGTGGCAATCACAACCGCATTGATATCCTTTTGCTTTTCCAACATCACCCTGAAATCCTTGTATCGCTTTGCTTTTGGATAGGCCGCAAATGATTTTTGTTGGTTCTCTCTCCAATCCACATCGCACAATGCAACGATATTCTGGTCCTTTAAAGCCTTTAAATTACTTCCTCCTCTACCGGCGATGCCAATCACTGCAATATTTACTTTATCGGATGGCCAAACGGTTTTTTCCGTTTTTTCCTCGCCAGTTACGCACGATGCTGATCCCAGTACCAGGGCTCCCAACGACCCCAGGGAAACGGTTTTTGTAAATTCTCTTCGCGATGTCATGGTTTATATTTTTGGTTAAACTATTTCTTATCGGGCTCAATGTAGCGCATAAGCACGATAACCAAATGCATCAAATTGGTAGGAATGTGCGCTAATTTAACATTGAGAATAAAGCATCAAAAGACCTGAGCAAGCATCATCGCAGTCCAGCTGCGAGCGCCGCACCCACCGCTGTAGCAAAAGCGGCATGATCGGGGTATATGAAATGGATGCCGTACATGTCGGCAATGTTTCCGAGTATTCTCTTTCCCAGCGAGGCGTTGCTGGCAGTGCCGGTTATAACAATGCTGCCAATCCCGGTACTTCTGGCTGCAAAAGCCGAAACCGTTCCGATAACCTGGTATACCATGGTGAAGATCCCCAGGGCAATATCCTCACCTTTAGCATTATCCATCAGCTTGCCAAAATTGGAGGCCGACATCTCCTTTTTAAGGAATCCGATATCGGAACCTGCAATATCGCCGATCAGCAGGTCAACCTGGTCGATTCGCCCCTTACCGGCCATCTCCAGTAATATGTTCAGGTCCGTTATGTTCAGCATGGCTTTGGCCAACCCAAGGATGGTTCCCCCGCCAACTGCTGTGCCGCCCAGATGGCTGATCCTGCCTTTGTGTGCCTCCACAAGGGCTGTTCCCGTGCCGAGGTTGGCGATCACCACATCAGACTGTCCGGATAAATACATTCCACCCAGCCCGAGTGCTTCAATCTCCTCGATTTTCGATGTAGGTATGCCGAAAACGTTGCCTTCGATACCAGAGGAGCCAACCCCGGTAAGTACCACTTGCCGGACCGTGGATAATTCCAGACTGTTTTCCATCATCAACCTGCCCAGGGCCCCGGTAGCTGCGGTGACGGGATCAAATGCCCGGGTAATGGTGGTTTTAAATGAGTTGTCGGGGAAGATGGCCACGCCTTTGGTGGTGGTACTGCCGATGTCGATTCCGATGACCATGGTATTTCAGTTTTATCCCAAAGGTAAGCTACTTTAAACAAACCCCGATTATTTGGCAAGTTTCCTGATATCTATGATTTCCAGCACATTTTTCTCATAACCTCCTGATACGCTGTTGATCATCGCCCGTCCAACCTGGTTTAGTGTAAGTATCTGTCCCGGCATCAGGATTTTGAACAGGGGGGTAAGCACCGGGATAATGCGGTAAATGCCCTTGATGTTCTTTTGTCCTTTCACGGCAGTCATGAATCCCGGGCGAAAATTATAAACCTGCCTGAACGGCAACTTCATCAGGTCGTTTTCGGTGCGTCCCTTCACCCGGGCCCACATGCTCCGGCCCTTTTCAGTGCTGTCGGTCATGGCACCTGAAACATACGTAAAGGTCATGCCGGGATTGAGCCCGGCTACGATCTTCGCAAAACTGATGGTCAGGTCGTAGGTGACACGGGTATATTCGGGCTCCTTCATACCAACGGAACTCACACCGGCACAGAAGAAACACGCGTCGTAACCGGCAAGTTGCCCGACCACCCGCGTAAGGTCAGTGAGATCGGGCACTATGAGCTCTTCCAGTTTCGGATCCATGTGAGCGTAGTGCCTCCGGTTAACCATTAAAACCTTGTCGATATCGGGATTCGCCAGGCATTCCAGCAAAACCCCTTCGCCAACCATCCCGGTGGCACCTGTAAGGATTACTTTCATCTTTTTTACTTACTATTTAAATAATTCAGTGTGTACTCATTATTAACAAGAGCAAAAGAGGAAGGTTCAGTCTTCGATTGCCTCAATACCATGTTGCTTAAGCCGCTCAAGGTTCTCCTTCATAGCTAAGAGCTGCGTAAGATTTTTTCCATCGCTCTGCCTTTCGCCAGCTCATCCACCAATTTATCCAGATACCTGACTTTTTGGGTTAGCGGATTTTCGATTTCCTCCACACGATAACCACA
>CAIXKO010000641.1 GCA_903919925.1 uncultured Bacteroidota bacterium
ATCAGATCAGGCGAGGCAGCCACCCATATATAGTTACCCCCAAGCTCAGGACTGCTCGGGCGATGCAGGGCATAATATTTACCACCGATCTTTTCTTCAAATATCGCACAGTCCTTATTGTGAGGTGGGAATATCATTCCTTCACGACTGAAATTTTTCCAGTCTTTTGTCCTGATTAACCCTACACCAACCCCAAATTCCGATACTTCTGTAAATGATAAGCTATATCCATCCTCCATGGTAGCCACGCGGCAATCTTCGATCCCAAAGGTTTCCAGTTTTCCTTTACCAAAAATCGGGGGATAACCCTGCGGCTCACTGAAATTAACCCCGTCATCGCTGCAAACCAGCCGTAAATAGGATAGGGTGGTGAGGTAATCTTTCTTCTTATAATTAATGATCCGGGGGTCAGAAGCGTCCAGGTCAGGATCGTTCTTGTCGAAATTCAAAATTTCAATTTCACCATTTATATTATAAACGGGGAAACTGATTTTGCCTTCAATCTGCTTAGGCCGCTCCGCCACTCGCAGCAAAAGCCAAATTTTTCCATCAAATTGAAAAACGCCGGGATTAAGCAGACAAACAATTTCCATTCCTTCAATACCGGGGTTAAGATCAGTTGGCCTGATCAGCGGGTTTTTGTCGAATCGTTTTGCAATATCCATATAGGTCTGTTGTTTCTTTTTCAAACCTACTATGGATTACACAAAATGCTTGTCCGCCGGGTTCCGGATTTTGTCCTACCCGGTGCAAAATGATCCTTTATCAGGAGATTCCGGCTGGTTTATGGCGATAATCGGATGGAGAGCAATCATACGACTTGTTGAACAGGTCATAAAAATGAGTTCTGCTGGCAAAACCGGTTTGGTCGATAATTTCACTTACGGTCATGGAGGTCGATTTTAGCAGAATGGCAGCCTTGCTTAGCCGGCGTTGGTAAATCAGGCTGTGGGGTGTGGTTCCGAGTACCGACCGGGTTTTGTTGTATAGCGATGATTTGCTGATGGCAAGTTTATCACAGATCTTTTCGGATGAAAGGGCTTCATCATCCATATTCTCATC
Source organism: uncultured Bacteroidota bacterium (assembly GCA_903919925.1). Classification (GTDB taxonomy): domain Bacteria; phylum Bacteroidota; class Bacteroidia; order Bacteroidales; family UBA12481; genus UBA12481. The sequence continues at coordinate 1,063 of CAIXKO010000641.1, forward strand.
GATGAAATTCAATAATTTTTGAAAAAACGGGTCCGGGATCTCTTTGACGAGTGCCGGGTTGTAATCCTGTTTGCCAAAATGACTTAAAATGCTGACTCTTAATTGCAGTAATTTGGTAATCCGGACCTTAAGATGCTCGGGATGAAAAGGTTTGGGAATGTATGAATCGGCTCCTGCTTTTAATCCGGCAATCCGGTCTTCCATTTCTCCCTTTGCAGCCAGGAGAATAATTGGAAGATGACTGGTATCGAAATTTTCCCGCAGTTTTGTACAGAGTTCAAACCCATCCATCTCGGGCATCATAACATCCGAAACGATCAGGTCGGGTTTTTCAGATAAGACTTTGCAATATGCTTCGTGCCCGTTTTCAGCGAATATGATATTGTAATCGGCAAGAAGGAAATCCCTGAGTAAAACCAGGATTTCGGGATCATCATCTACCAAAAGAATTAACGGTTTTCCGGCTGATAATTCAATATTCTCATACAAGGGGTCCGGACGACCTTCATCCAGGTAACTGATTTTGCTGAACTCATCTGCCGGCTCAATTAATGCATCGGCCAGGGTTATTTCATGTATGTCGGGGAAAGTACAGGTAAAACAGGTCCCTTTATTTGGAACGCTTTCAAAACTGATACTCCCCTTCATCAGTTCTACCAGACCTTTAGTAACGGCAAGTCCTAATCCGGTGGAGCGATACCCCGGAAAACTTCCTTTTTTCCTGGCTGAAGAGATACCAAACGGTTCAAAAACTTTTTGGACGTACTCTGGTTTGATTCCGGCGCCATTGTCCTCAATTTCAACAATCAGCCCGGTTGGATCCGATTTTACAGTTGCCTTCACAAATCCTCCGGTTTTATTGTACTTAATAGCGTTCGAAATCAGATTAGTCATGATTCGCTGAAACTTATCGGCATCAGTTTTAAAACTGATCGTTGGATCAGAAGCAATAACCTCGCATTGAATATCTCTTTGTAGTGCAAATAGTTCCAGGTCTGAAACAACTTCGCGTATCAGATCGACCGGCTGTGCTAACTGAATATTTAGCGGTTCCTTCCCTTTCTCCAGTTTGCGGAATTGCATAATCTCGAGCACCAGTTTCTGAAGCTTAATACTATTGTTGAATACTTTGAGGAGCCTGGGATTTTCGGCGGTATTACGGGTATCTTCGAGCAAAGCGTGGATATGAGAGGAAATGAGTGTAAGCGGAGTACGAAACTCATGAGCCACGTTGGTGAAAAATTCTAGTTTATAACTCTGTAACTCTTCCTCTTTTTTTTGTTTGAACTCAAGCAGTAGTGCCTCTTTTTTTCGTGCCTCACGCTTGCGGTATGCGGAGAAAATGGCCAACTGGATTCCAATAAAAAGTAAAATATATCCTACCAATGCATAAAGCGTAAGCCAGAAGGGGGGATTAATCTGAATGCCAATTTCCCTGAATTCCGGTGACCAGTTTCCGTTCTCATCACTAACCCGGATCTGCAGTGCGTATTTGCCTGGTTTCAAGTTGGAAAAGCTTAATGGTTGATTCTGTAATTTGACGGTCCATTCATCATCAGAATTAGTCAACCGGTATGAAATCCGGTGCCTTTCCTGTCCCCAGTAGGCTAGCGGGGAAACGTAAAAGGATATCGAATTTTGATTATAAGCCAATCTGAGGTTTTTCTGATGATTTATCCGGCTGTTGAGTACGCTGGTGGTGCCAGGCTCCACGGGGATGTTGCGGATCAGGAACTGATTGATCGCAATGGGAGGGAAATACGAAGAAAACTTGATCAGATCGGTTTGAATAATATCGAC